>PGTJ01000841.1 GCA_002794515.1 Phototrophicales bacterium | reverse complement strand
CGAAATATCAAATTGGGCGAAGACCAATTCTGAATTCAGAATTCAAAATTCAGAATTTATGTGCCGCCACAACCTGCAATACTGGCGCTCCTTCCCCTACCTCGGCTTCGGCGCCGGCGCGCATGGATATGCCAACGGTTACCGCTACTCGAATGTGTTGCGCATCAAAACTTACATAGAGCGCCTCACCAATTCCCGATCTGCCAATATCCCCTTCCCTTTCTCCCCCGCAACCGTCAACCATCATCGTCAGACCCTCAAAGATGATATGTCCGAATACATGTTGAACAACCTCAGGT
>PGTJ01000027.1 GCA_002794515.1 Phototrophicales bacterium | reverse complement strand
GCACACATTCACCCATATCCTAGAGATGAACGAGCAGGTCTTTTTGGATGAATTACAAACCCAAGCCCGTATCATTGCCAGTCCGTTGTATCCCCTGTTGGTGGATATTACGCCAAACGGCATATTGCTGACTTTGCGCGATGCCAATGGCAATATTGGCACGGCGACCTTAGCCATAACCAGCCCCAATGCCCTGGTGCGTGTGCAGATAACGGCGACCACAGGCGCATTTGTCAGCACAATCTATCGGGATGTGCCACAGATGGTCATGCTGGCATGGGATCATTTTTTGAGCGGGGCAGGGGTGACATCTGCGCTAGAAGGGGTGATGCTCACCACCACTGCCGTGATTTTTGGTGTGCCATGATATCTCGCTACGACAGCCATTGGCGAACCAGACACATCGTCCTTTATTGATTATGTGCAATCTGCGGGATATGTTATGAGCTGAGCGCCCGTTGGATATACCCCTCGGTGGCGGTGTAGAGCGCCTCTTGCAACACTTCATCACGCCGATGCTTGTTTGGCTTGACGCGCTTGCAATTGCGGGCATACAACCCCGCCTCATAATTCCCTGTGGCGAGGCGCATCACATCATCGGCGGCGCGTTGGGGTGTACTCGCCATCAGCCGACCGATGGTGTTGGTGGTGAGTTTGAACATCCACCCCATGTCGGTGAACAGGTTGCTCTTCACATAAAACGGACCATACCCATAAAAGGCGATATGCGGATACACGCGCATGAAACGCAAGGTCATCACATCATTCGCCACCGATTCGTGGGTGAGGGTATACACACCATGATACAATTTTTCGCTATTCAGATTATCGATATGCAAACGGAGCGGAATTGTCCCCCCCGCCGAGATGTTAATCACCCGCGCATCGGCTTGCAGGTGGGGCATCAGGCGCATATTCAGCCGATACCGCGCAAAATATTGCACGGCGAACACCATCTCTAACCCCTCATCGGTCATGGTTTTGCGCGGGAGCATCACCCCTGCGCTATGGATGAGCCAATCCAGCTTGGGGTAGGTGGATTGGATGACATCTGCCAGCGCATCCACCTCGCGCATTTTGGATAAATCGGCTTGATGATAGGTGGCATTCGCCCCAATTTCGGCGATAGCTTGCTCCCCTTTTTGCCGATTGCGCCCAATAATCACCACCTGTGCGCCCGCTTGTGCCAAACGGAGCGCCACCTGCTTGCCGATTCCATCTGTGCCACCCGTGACCAGTGCAATTTTATTCGCCGACATGATTATTCACCTCAAGGTGGCGGTTGGGGATATTCCATTCGACATTAGCGAGGGTGATGTCGATACTCTTGATAAAATTCACCGCATCATTCATGCTAGGGACGGTGCGTGTGCGGATGCGAATCACTTGGCTACTGAGGGCGGCGAGCATTTTGTTGGTCGGGTTGAGGTTGACATCAATCTGCCATGCCAAATGCCCAAAAATGCCGACCGAACGCACCAATTGGAGCAATGCCCCCAACGATAAATGCACTTTGGTCAGTTCTAAGCTGTTGCTGATATGATACAACGGTTGCTCGCCTTGTTTAACCCACTCACGCATTTGGTTGATATAACTCATCAGGTCTTCTCTGGTCACATCACCAATGAAGGTGCTGATAATCACCCGCTTCTCAACCGCCCAATCAATTGTATACGTCATAATCGTTCCTGTCATTCCGAGTTTGCGAATTGTTTGTATTATAATCGATAAAACCTCAAAAAAGTATAAAGAACCCGCTCACTTGCTTAATTATGGCTCAAATGTGCCTAACAGTGACCTCGCCAAATGATACCATCCGACTCCCCCAGTCCCCTATTCAGGTGTGATGAATGCGGTTATAATGCAATTATCGCTATCATTATTTCGAGAATGAACCTCATGCTTGATATGCTGACCACCATTCAAACCAATCATACAACCCTTGAGGCGCGTTTTGAGGGGAAGCTGGTGACAAACCCGCGCTTGAATCGGCAATTAGTCAGTTTTCAGGCGAATAAAACCAAACCCCGTTATCGTTGGTTTAAGTATAAAGAAGGATTCTCTGAGGCGCTCATTCATTATCTGTTCGATGTCTTTCATATTACGCAAGGGCATCTCTTAGATCCTTTTGCGGGTGTTGGTACATCGGCATTTGTGGCATTGGAAAGGGGGTTAACAGCGACTGCTATCGAATTGTTGCCCGTAGGATATGAAACCATGTCTGTTTATGATGCTATTCAACGAACTGATCATCATTCTTTGGTATTGGCTATTCGCCGATGGTTACAGATGACTCCATGGCGCACATCACCTGCTTGTATCCCATTTGCTCATCTGAAAATAACCGATGGCGCGTTTTCTGATGATACACAACGGTTAATCAGCCAATACCAAACTGCATTACGCGATGAACCACCCGATATTCAACAGATATTACGCTTTGCGTTGATGTGTGTACTGGAAGATGTGAGTTACACCCGAAAAGATGGTCAATATTTGCGCTGGGATTATCGGTCTGGACGGACACAAGGGCGGATTCCTTTTGATAAAGGTGTTATCCCCACTTTTGACCAAGCGATTATCTCAAAACTCACAGAAATTGCCGATGATTTAGGACATGTGGATTTATTTTCATTTACAAAACACTTGGGGAATTTAACCCTTTTACAAGGTTCTTGTTTACACATTTTACCAACTTTATCCAACCATTCATTTGATGCCATTATCACATCGCCACCTTATGCCAATCGCTATGATTACACACGGACTTATGCTCTTGAATTAGCATTTTTAGGCGTGGACGAAATAGAAATTCGCCGATTGCGTCAGCAAATGTTATCTTGCACCGTTGAAAATCGAGATAAACAATTCGCGCAAACCGATTTTTCAGATGATATTTATCAACAAGCCCATACGGCATTCGCTAATCAGACCGAATTACAAACCATATTGACATATTTGGATGATCAAAAAGAGGCAAAGCTACTCAATAATAGGAGTATTCCTCGAATGATACGTAATTATTTTTGGGAAATGACCCTGATTATTTTTGAATGTGCGCGGTTACTTAAACCAGATGCTCCATTGATTATGGTCAATGACAATGTGCGTTATGGGGGTGTGGCTATTCCTGTCGATTTAATTTTATCTGATATCGCCCAAAAAGCAGGATTTGATGTGGAAGTGATATGGGTATTACCAACAGGCAAAGGGAATAGTAGCCAACAAATGGGTACTTATGGTCGAGAGGCGCTTCGCAAGTGTATTTATGTTTGGCGTTGCAAGGGGGCATGATGCCTAAACAACAAGACCCACAGATGATACAAGCATGGACGCTTGACCAAATTGCCAAAAGCATGTTCTTTAAGCAAAAAGCCCAAGAATGGGGCTTGCTGGCGGTTGCCGAAAAAATAGACCATATTGCAGGTGAAAACTTTCAGTGGGATGGCTTGGCAATTTCATCCATTGCATGGAATAAAATTATTCATCGGGGCATTCGACCTGTATTGGTATTTGCACATCCAATCATTTTACAAACGATTATTGGTTCGGTAGGATATTATCGTATGTTGGCATTGGTCTCGCAAAAATCGATGAAACGCTTAGGGATGAATGTGGATGTTTATGAAGCCGATAAACCGCTCACAGATGACACACTGGCGCTTCAGATCGCCCAACATCTTAATCATCTAATTAGCTGGTTGATTGAAGCCACAGATAATTTGAATCCGCGTCATTTTGATATATGGCGTGGGATGTCTGCTGGTACACAAGCTCAAGGCGCATGGCAAAATAATAAAGGAGCATCTGCAGAGTTGGCTATCAAACAGCTAATTTTGCAACGCTTATCAGATACCCAGTCTATTTCTGATGTTCAACAAGGACACACGCGCATTCTATTGCCCGATAACCGCATATTGATATTTGCCGATGAACCTGATATCGCTATTTATTTAAACGATATACCACAAGTTGCGATCGAAATAAAAGAGGGTATAGATCCTGCAGGTGCGCTAGAACGAGTAGGGGCAACACTTAAAAGTTTGCAACGGATTCGTCAAGAAAATCCAAATGCTCAAACTATCCTCATTATGCAAGATGTAGCCATCACACGTCGTGCCAAACATGATTTATTGCTCAGTTCACAGGTGGTTACAGCCATTTTTGGCTTACAAACCTTGTTAGATGACCAGTCTGAACGGCTACGTCTGTTTGAACAGATGCAAATTTGATATGCTAATATGCAAATCGATAAAATGCTGATACGCCAAATGCACTCAAATGCCCTCAAAATCATGGCAAAGACCAGCCGATTGTGTAGATTACACCCCGCCTCGCTAATAGCTTTGCGCCATTGGCAAGGCAACTGGCAATCAGGATAAATATAACCCGAAAGGCAAACACACCGTCATGAGCAAACCGCCCATATATACCCTATATTCTCCGCATCATGCCTTGCATCACCCGCGTGGCGAATTTTTGCATGGGCGCATTGTTCCTTATTACGAGATGCCCCGCCGTGTCGAGATGATTGATCATGCTGTCCGCCAATCGCCCTTATTCCACCGCGTGTTATATGCCGATATGAGCGCCGATGTATTGCCCATGCTCGGTTATATTCACGACCCCGCCATGATCACTTATTTGCGCGAATTATGCCACCAATCGCAAGCGCGCATCCGCGCCGATTATGCGGTGTATGGCTTGACCGACCATCTGGGCGATGATGAATATTACTACGAATCCATTTTTCACACCCCGTCCAACACCCGAAGCAGTCATCATAACCCGCCCAAGTTATACCTGAGCGATAGCACCTGCCCAATCGGCAAAGGCACATGGACGGCGATTGTGCAATCGGCAGAATTGGCATTTCGTGGGGCATCGGCGCTATTACACGGCGAGCATCCCCGCGCCTATGCCATCTGTCGCCCGCCAGGGCATCATGCAGGGTACGATTTTGTGGGCGGATATTGTTATCTGAATAATGCCGCCATCGCCGCCAATTGCCTGCGTCCATTGGGCAAGGTGGCGATTTTAGATGTGGATTATCATCATGGCAACGGCACACAAGATATTTTTTATGAAGATGCCAATGTCTTTTTCGCCTCCATTCATGCCGACCCAACGGTGGATTATCCGCATACCACAGGCTATACTGATGAAATCGGCTTGGGCGCAGGGATGGGCGCAAATTTGAATATCCCCCTGCCACATGGCACCGATGAAGATGCTTATTTTGTCGCGCTCCATCGGGCGATAGCGGCAATTCATCAATTTGGGGCGAAGGCGTTGGTGGTCTCGTTGGGATTTGATACCTATGTACAAGATCCGATGGGACGGTTTAGACTTACGCAAACGAGTTATGAACGCATGGGACGTATGATAGATGCCATGAACTTGCCCACCATTTATATTCAAGAAGGTGGATATGCCATAGAGGCATTGGGTGAATTGGCAGTGGCATTTTTTAAGGGAGTTTTGGCGGATGGAGAATGAAAATTTAGTCGGCAAGCAAATCGACAGCTATCTCATCATTGGGCATATCAAAGCGGGTGGTGTGGCGGTGGTTTATAAAGCCAAAAAGGTCGGCGACCCTGATACTATCCCACCCGTTGCCATCAAGGTCTTACAAACCAGTTGGGCAGAACATGAAGAGGTGGTGTATCGCTTTTTGCGCGAGGGACGCATCATGCAAAAATTGCAACACCCGCATATCATCCCGCTATACGATTTTGGCATGTATAACCGCCGTCCGTATATCGTCATGGAATATTTAGCGGGCGGGAGTTTGGCAGACCGCCTGCGCCAAGAACGGGGCATGTCGCTCAAGACCAGCTCACAAATTTTATGGCAGGTGGCGGATGCGCTCGATTTTGCCCATAACAAAAAAATTATCCACCGCGACCTCAAGCCGGGCAATATTTTGCTCAAAGATGACACCGATAATTTCGCCATGCTGACCGATTTCGGCATCGCCCGCATTTTGGAGCATACCGTCCTCACACAAGGCGGAATTATGCCCGGCACACCGCATTATATGTCCCCAGAACAGGCGCGTGGCGCAGAACGTATCGACCGCTATTCCGATTTATATTCGTTTGGGGTCATCGCCTATCTGATGGCGGTCGGGCGCTTGCCCTTTGGTGGCGATCCGTTGGCGATTGTCAATCAACACATGAGTGCCATTCCACCGACCCCCTCATCGCTCAACCCCGATTTGCCCAAAGCGCTCGATGCGGTGTTACTCAAAATCCTCGAAAAAAATCCGAAAAATCGCTATCCAACCGCGCTCGCCTTCGCCGAAGCCTTCTCTAAGGCGGTGGTGGGTTATGAGCGCATGGTGGTGACATTGAGCAACCGTAAACCAGAAGAAAATGGTGGCGGGTCGCCACCGAGCAGAGATTTACAAAATCCAGAAGCGCGGGTACTCGTCCCAATCCCCCCAGCACCAGATAACCGCCTGTTATGGTTGATCATCATCGGTTTGGCGCTGGCGCTGGTGGTGATCGGTGTGTTGTTGGTACTCAGTCGCGCAGGGTGATTATTTCTCGGTTAATTTTTCGAGCAGTTCGATTTGTTTGTTGTTATCGGCGCGCATAGCATCGGCGATTTCAGCTTGCCACCGCGAATTGAGCGTGATCTCGCGGAAGGCTTGCACGGTAAATCCCAGGGCGATAATCACTGTACCATAAATGACCACCCCAATCAGTTCGGTGATGAGCAGGGTAATATCCACCCGACTCGCCATGCTACTCATCGCCCCGCCCAATGTGTTGTTGGTGGTGGTCACGGTATCGACCAACAAGCTGTATTGTTGTAGGCTGTTGTAACTGCGAAAGACGATGAATAACCCGCCTAAAATCCAAAATAAACGTGATAAAATCACTAAACTGCTGTAATTTCGGTTGAATTCCATAACATATGCTCCTTTGGGGATGTATTATCATGATTAATCATATCAGACATTGTAACATGATATTCCCCTAACTTTAGGGGCATATGTGAAAATGGTAAAGATAAATTAGCCGTCAGGGTCATTGCACCTGTTGTAAAAATGCCCGTATGGCATGGATATACCCCCCTGGTGCTTCGAGATGAACCGCATGACCCACCCCTGCGATGGTGATGTGCATCCCGCGTGGTGTGTGGCGGATCATCTGGCTGGCGATGGATGTAAATTTATCATCCAGCGCGCCTGTCAGGTATAAGACGGGCATGGTCAGCGATGACACGCGATCGCCCCAATACGGTTGTGCGCCCGTCCCCATGCCACGCAAACTATTGGCTAAGCCAATCGGGTTATTATTCAGTCGTTGCAAGCGCAAGGCTTGGCGAATATGTGGTGCTTGTGAAGCCCACAGTGGCAATTTTTCCCATTCATCCACGAATGCCTCTATCCCGCCCACGATGATGCGCTTGGCTAATGCCTCATCGCTATCGATGCGCGCCGTCCGTTCTGAGGCGTGGGCTAATCCTGCCGAGCTACTTTCGAGGATGAGCGCCGATACCCGCTCTGGATGCGTCAGGGCAAATCCCAACGCCAAGCGCCCGCCCATCGAATATCCCAATAGGTAACAGGTATCGATATGCAGATTGTCGAGCAGTGCCTTGAGGTCGGTGATGGCGTGGGGCATCTCGTAACGCATCGGGTCTGATGGTGATGCACTCTGTCCGTGTCCGAGCAGGTCGGGAGCTATGAGCTGATAGGTATCGGATAGGGGCGATAAATGTTGGATGAATGCCCGCCCGCTCCCCGTGAAGCCGTGTAGGATGAGCATGGGGTCGCCCATGCCCATCTGATGGATGGCATACGCCACATCGTTGAGGGTGATGATGGTGGTCTGGATGGTCATGTCGTTGGATACATGCCGACCCAACGGACGGCGGGATAACGGATATGGGCGATATGATAAAATTTTTCATCGGTCGTCCAAAAATCGCAGGCAAAGCGTTCTGCCAATGCTAAAAACTGCGTGTCGTATGCCCGCACACGGTTCAGGTCGGTGGCGAGGTCGTAGGCGCGTTTGAGCAACGGTTGGTCGAAATATAAATCAATCGGCAAATTGAGCAATCTATCACGGATACGCATCGCATCACTGGGCAACACACGCCCTTGATACACCCCTTTGCGAATGGTCGACATCAATTCATACATCAATAAATGTGGCGCAATAAATTTCACTTGTTCCGTTTGTAATGTTTTCATCAGGTGTTTGGCTTGTGCGGTGTATGGTTCAAGAAACACGCTGGCGATGAAAATTCCACTATCCAATACAACATAGGTCATTCGATTTCCTCGCGCAATTCATATAACACATCTAACATGCCTGTGATGTGATTGTCGCCGAGGCGGTGTTGCATATCGGCTTGTATCGCCTCAATATCTTGCCACCATTCATCCGCATCAAAGGGGACGTGGGCGATATTTTGGATATAGGTTATCAGCCGACTGCGGGCTTGTGGGTCGAGCTGATTGATTTTGTCGATAATCTCTTGTTCCAACGCGGTCATGGTCGAATATCCCTGTGGCAAATATGTTCTATATATGATTATATCACAAATCGGGTCATCGGGATCATCAAAAGCTGGTGGTCTCTGGGCGTTGATATTTGAATAGTTTGTGCAACACGCGCAATTCGATAGGGTGGCTATAGAATTGGGTATGATAGCGCACGGCGCTGATGCCCCGTAGCAACAGGCGCATGGGCGCGGTCAGGCGAAGATCGGTGCTGGTGGGATAGTAGGCATTCAGCACGCGCTCAAAATTTCGCACACGCTTGCGGATGGGGTCGTTCATCCACGGCATGTTGGCACTGCGCCGTTGGACAAAATCTTGCCACTCATCGCTAATCCATCCTTCTAAGGTCTCTGGAAAGGCGAAGCCCTCGGCTTTGGCTTGGTCGTATAATTCGCCTGATAGTGGCACGGGTGTATACACATAAATAATCACCTCCGTGCGCGGGTTGACCTGCTTGACCTTGCGGATGAAGGCGAGGGTTTGTTCGGTATCTTTTTCGGGATGAGGCGGGTTGCCCACGACAAACGACATTTCGGGGACGATGTTGTATCGCGCCATTTTGGCGGCAATATCCAGTGTTTTTTGCACACTGGCTTTGCCACCCTTATCCATGCGTTGGAGCGTCTCATCACTCCCGCTTTCTGCGCCCAAGAACACCATTCGCAAGCCACTATCCGCCATTTTTTGCCATGTCGCCTCGCTATAGTGCATCATGGTGTCGATGCGCCCTTCGCCCCACCAAGCGATGCCCAAATCCATAATGCGCTCAGCGAATTCTGCCACCCGCGCCTCGTGGGTGAAAAAATTGTTGTCATAAAATTCAACGGCGTTCAAATCCCATTGTGTGACCAAGTGTCGGACGGTGTTGGCAGTGCGTTCTGCCGATTGCGCCAGCCAGCGCCCATTGACCATATTGACCACCGCACAAAAATTGCAGAAGAACGGGCATCCATAACTGCTATGATGAGGCAACGTCCGATCGCCCATGAAGGTTTTGCGGATATAGCGCCCGACATCCACTCGGTGATAGGGAAAATCGGGCAGTTTATCGGGATGTGGGATGACGGCTGGGGCGTTACCGACCAGCGTCTGACCATCTTTATAGGCGATACCGTTCAATGCCACGGGCGATCCCCCGCGCTGAATAATATCCAATAGCGATAAAAATGCTTCTTCACCGTGTCCGCGCACCACATAATCGACATAATCGGCTTTGAGGACGACATCGTAATGCTGGGTGGGGAAGTACCCGCCCCATACGATAATCAATTGGGGATATTTGGCTTTGAGCGCCTTGCAAATCGGCACGGCATTCGCCAATTGCGGACCGGGCATGACGGTCACGGCGAGGACGTGCGCCGATGTGGTGCGAATGGCATTATCCAATGCCGATAGCGGGTCGGCTTCGAGGTTGCCATCGATAATCACATATGGATGTTTATTTTCGAGCAATGCACCAATCGCCAACAGCGACATGGGCAAAATCGGCTTTTTATTGGCGGATGAGGGAGGGTTATATAAGACGAGGTTCATATTGCCACATTCCCTTGATTATATCATATATTGAATAGTCTATTTATTCCCTATTGTAGCATGATATCAAAATTCGGCTATTCGCCTGCGTGGATGACCATTTAACCCCTAGTTGTCCACTTCTGACGCTGTACCCTGTACTGGACGACTAGCCCACAGGGTGTATGTCGTCCAGTACAGGGTGTATGTCGCTCAGCGCAGGCGGTAGCCTTTCAGCGCTTTGCGACGGGCTTTGTAATCGGGCATGACCTTTTCGAGCAAGGCATAATACTTGGGGCTGTGGTTCATCTCGAATAGATGACACAATTCATGCACGATGACATATTCGATGAGCGATTTATCGAGGCGTATCAGATACACATTGAGCATGATTTTGCGGTCGTGTCCACAACTGCCCCAACGCCCATTGAAGATGCGCGTATCCCACTCGAATTCGGGCAGGGGCATCCCATTAAACCGTTGCACCGCTTGGGGTATCATCTCGGCGAAGAGGGTGTATGCTTGTTGCCGATACCACCGATCCAACGCCCGTTTAATGCGTTTGATATTATTCATATCTGGCACAAGGATGATGAAGCGTCCATCTTCGAGCCGCGCCGAGGCGTGTTTGCCTGGTGCCTGACGGATGTCGATGGGGTACGATTCGCCCAAATATTGATGTTTTTCGCCAGCGATATATTTCACAGAGGGCGGGGCATATGTAGCTAAGTGGGTGTGGTTTTTTAGTATCCACTCGGCGCGTTGGCTAATCAATCCGCGAATGTAGGCTTGTGATGTATGTGGCGGGGCTTTGACCACCACCCGATTATCGGGATACACACGAATTTCGACTGTTTTGCGTTGGGTAAAAATGACTTCGTAGCTGATGGTTTTTCCGTTATATTCGATACGTGGCATGATAATATATTCCTTCATCTTTATCAAGCATTATATCATATCATGTTTGTGTATCGTCTAGCCAATGGCAAGTGATGTGATGCCCTATTTTTTCATGCCCAACCGATACACCACCACCAGTTCATTCCATGTATCGCGTTGGGTGATTTTTTCGGCATGGATGCCCGCATCGGCGCATAGCGCCAAAAATTGGGCGATATTCCCCTTGCTCGATAGCACCACCAGCGCGAATCCGTGTGGTGAGAGGTGTGCTTGCAATCCAGCGATAAACCGCGGGATGACATCTACCGAGCGCCATGCCCTGTCGAGCATGGTCTGGGGTTCGCCATCAAAAAATGGCGGATTGAATAATATGAGGTCGAACACCTCATGGGCGATGGGCGCGAATAAATCGCCTTCATAAATCTCAAACGACACCTCATTCAACAAGGCGTTGATGTGAGCGCACCGCACGGCGTGCGGATTAATATCCACCGCCACCACATGGGGGGTGATTTTGGCGCACATCACCGCGCCGATGCCACTGCCCGTCCCCATATCTAACACGCGGGTTTGTGGGGTGATATACGCTTTTGCCACCTCTAGCAACAGCGCCCCTGTGCGGAATAGGGCAGGATTGAACACCTGTGGCAGGATGAGCAGGGTGATATCATCCACAGTTTCTAATGTCAGGCGGTCATACCGATGTCGCTGAAACAGCCAAAAGCGCCAATACAAGGCGCGTGTCCAGAAGGCTCGCCACATGCGCGTCATGGGTGCATCGCCCGAATGAAATCGCCCGCCGTGGCGAAACGGTCATCGGCATCTTTTGCCATCGCCCGCATGAGCGCCAATGCCACACTGGGCGGGATATCGGCTCTGACGAGGCGGATATCGGGCGCGGGCTGGTTGAGGTGGGCATACACCAAATTGCCGACCCCACCCACAAAGGGTGATGTGCCTGCTAACAGTTGATAGGTCATCACACCCAACGCATAAATATCGGCGCGGTGGTCGATGTTCTTGGAACTCATCAGTTGTTCGGGCGCGGTATAATCTAATGTCCCCAAAATGCCCGATGAGCGGGTGAGGACATGACTATCATTCACCCATTTGGCGATGCCAAAATCCAGCAACCACGCCTGATCTTGGTCATCGACCATGATGTTGCTCGGCTTGATATCGCGGTGGACGATGCCTTGTCCGTGCAGATAATCGAGCGCATCGGCAATTTGCGATAAGATAATCAGCATCTGCGCTAGGGGAATTGACCCATCGGCTTTGTAAATGTGCCATAAATCGCGCCCATGAATATACGGCATGACCAGATACAGATGGTCGCCATCGGCAAAGCTATCGATGACTGGCACGATGTGCGGATGGCTGAGCGTTTTCGCCAATTTCGCCTCACGTTCAAAGCGTTCTTGTGCCAAATCTTCATGAAATAGGGCATCTGCCAGCACCTTGATCGCCACCTTATCCCACGTATCGCCATATGTTGCCAGATACACCTGTCCCATGCCACCCTTGCCGATGAGCGCCCCAACATGATACCCCCCCACCTGTTTCCCACTCAGCGCGCCTTGTTTGCCTTCGGCATAAATTTCTACCCGTTGCTGTTGTTGTTGTTTCAATTGGAGCAAATCTTGGCGCAAGCCGAATAACCTCCGATCAATCTGGTGGCGCACACCCTTCTGCACACTCGGAAAGAGCGCCACCACCACCCCAGTGGCGATGATCGTCGCCAAAATATCCATCTCTTGCCCCAAGATGATATTGAATAGGCGTTGCATGACCACCAAACTGCCCAAAAAGAGCAACCCCAAGATGAGCGTGACAAAAAAATATGCCACACTGCGGTTGATGGCGAGGTCTGCCTCCCAAATGCGATAGCGCACAACCGAAAAACCCAAGCCCATAATCAACAAAAAGAAGGCGCTATAATACACAAGGCGCAAGGCGATATTCAGCCACAAGGCGTTGCCCCGTGCTTCGATGATAGGCAACACGGTGAAATACAATCCCGCTCCCAATGTGCTGAATAATAAACATAATGCCCCACCCAATATCGCCCATTTGGTTTGTTGCCGTTGGGTCGGTGTGCTATGATGACGATAACGGATGACTTGTGCCACAACCCCTACGCTGGCGATGATGAAGGTGGATAAAAATAAATCCACCCGAAATTCGCCTTGTGTGTTGGTCAATGCGCCCGCGAATATCCGCCTGCCAATTTCCCACATCATGCCGATATACACCCACCAGCGCATCCATTTGGGGACATATTGACCATCGGGGAACACCGCCAAAAATTTGAAGGTGGCATAAATGGCGATGAGGGTATGCAGGTTGGGCAACCAGTCGAGGGCGGTATTGGCGAATGGCGAGGTGCTGTTGCTGATCGCCACATTGATCGAGATGCCGATGAGCATCCCCGTTGTCACCATCACCAACCAGTCATCGGGGCGACGCAGGTAGATGATGGTCGCCACGCCGATATAGGTGATGACCAGCAGGGCATCTAAAAATAGGATATGCCCCGCCCATACCAGAGGAGATAACCTGTAATCTTGAAAATTTTGGGCGATTTGTGGCGTGAGCGCAAAACTGAACCGACACGCCACATCCGCACAGATGATGCTGGCACGCTGAAAGAAATGCACGGCATTGAAGGTGAAGATGATGACTGTGAGCAATAACCACAACAGCCAAACGATACGTCCCAAACGGATGAAGATGGGTTGATAGATGCGGGTCGGAAATTCCATCGTGCGCTGGATGGTCGGGTAAAGTGTGCCGATTTTTGTTTGTGTGCCAGACATAACACCTATCCTATGATATAAACGAGGATACTTTGATTATAGGCGAGGTATGGAAATTGTGCAAAATGACGCATATCAGCCCCTAGTAAAATCGTTCACCCAGATTAAAATAGGCATTATAAAATTATTCACAAGTAAAATGTTGTTTTTTTAAGGAAGCCACGCGATGGAACATCAAAAATCATTTTATGTACCCGATATTTTGCAAAAACGTGCCGATTTAACCCCCGACCGCATCGCCTTGCACTCTGCCAGCACGCTCAAAGACCTCACTTACGCCCAATGGAATAGCATCGTCAACCGCACCGCCAATTTTTTGGTCTCCTTGGGGGTGCGTCATGGTGATCGGGTGGCGGTGTATGCCACCAATTCGTTTGAATACCTCGATGTGTGGATGGCATGTGGCAAGATTGGCGCGATATTGCAAAATATGAATTGGCGCTTGACCGTTGCCGAACTCACCGATTTATTGATAGATGCCCAACCGAAATTGCTGTTTTATTCTGATGAATTCATGGAACAGGTGGCGAGCCTGCGCGGAAAAGTGACCAGCATCACGCATTTTATCGGTATTTATCGCTGTGCCAATGCGGCAGATTTGTGTTTGGATGAGCGCGATAATCACCCCGATACGCTCACCTATCGTCCCGATATTCATCCTGATGACCCGTGGGTGATTTGTTACACCGGTGGCACAACGGGCTTGCCCAAAGGGGCTATCCTCACCCACGGCAACATGACATGGAACGCGGTGAACACCGTCATGAGCTGGGGACTTGACCAAGATGATGTGGCTATCCTCAACGCGCCCATGTTCCATACAGGCGGGCTGAATGTGTTCACCTTGCCCCTTATCCATGTGGGTGGAAAGAGCATCGTATGCAAGGCATTTGATGCTGGGCAGGTGTTTGACCTCATCCACCACAAAGGGGTGACGGTGTATTTTGGTGTGCCGACCATGTTCATTGTCATGCAGGCGCATCCTTTTTGGGATAGCGCCGATTTTAGCAAGCTGAAAATTGTCATCAGTGGTGGTGCGCCCTGTCCGATGCCCGTGTTTGAAAAATTCTGGGAGAAGGGGGTCGATTTCAAGACGGGGTATGGTCTCACCGAGGCGGGTCCGAACACCTTCTGGTTGCCCCGTAATGATGTGCGACGCAAGCCTGGGGCGGTTGGCAAGCCCCTGCTCCACATCGATGTGCGTGTGGTCGATGGGGATGGGCATGAATGCCCGCCGAATGTGGCGGGTGAATTGCACATCCGCGGTCCACACGTCACCACAGGCTATTGGAACAATCCCGAAGCCACCGCCAAGACGATTGTCGATGGTTGGTTGCATACGGGCGATTTAGCCATCCGTGATGAGGAAGGGTACTATACCATTGTCGGGCGACTGAAAGATATGATCATCAGTGGTGGCGAGAATATTTATCCCGCCGAAGTCGAGAGCGCCATGCACGCCCATCCCGCCATTGCCGAGGCGGCGCTCATCGGGATCCCAGATACCAAATGGGGCGAGGTCGGTGTGGCGGTGTGTGTATTGAAGCCCGGCGCATCGTTATCTGAAGAGCATCTCCAAACCTTCCTCAAAGACCGTTTGGCGAAATATAAAATCCCCAAACGGGTTATCTTTGTCGATGAATTGCCCAAGACGGGCGCGGGCAAGATCGATAAAAAAGTGTTGGTGGCGAAATATGCCCGCTTGCAAGTAGGGGAGGTGGGTTGAGCAGATGACCACCCAAAAGCCCATTACCTGCCCCGATTGATATGATGTTCCAAGCACATGGTGGAGATAATCCCCTAGAAAATGACAACACATGATGAAAATGATTTTGGGGCTGATGTGTATCGCCCTCATGAGCCTGTCGGCGTGTGATGTGCTGGCACCAGCCCCCGCCCATCCAACACCATCACCATATTAT
>PGTJ01000289.1 GCA_002794515.1 Phototrophicales bacterium | reverse complement strand
TTGTAGATGTTCATTGATAAGAGATAACCATGTCCGAAGAACCCGCAATTATCACCGCACAACAAGCCCGCCAAACCTTAGATGATGCCATCCGCCAAAAATTGGGCGATGATTGGCGCGATCGCTGGGAGATCATAAGCGGTCACGATTACATGTGTCGGTTGACCGATGGCGACCAGAATATCGATTTTTATGTCGATTTATTGGGGAATGTCACCATCGAAGAAAAAGGGCAAGATGTGACGCATAACGCTGGGCGCATTGTCGCATGGCTGGTGTTGGGGGTTTCTTTATTATTAGCGTATACCATTGCACGCATTGCTGGAGTGATATGACCACCAATCCACCCCCTGTTGTCACCATTCGTACAGGCACAACTGCCGATACACAAGCCTTGATCGAATTTATCAAGCCGTTTGTTGAAGATGGCAAATTATTGCCACGCACATTTGATGAACTGGATGAGCTGATGCAACATTTTTTCATCGCAGAGGTCAATGGCGAGATTGTCGGTTGTGCCGCGCTCGAAATTTATTCGTCTAAATTAGCAGAAATTCGCAGTTTAGCCGTGTCGAGCCGTCATCAAGGTTTGGGTATTGGGCGTAAATTGGTCGAGGCGTGTATTCAATTGGCACAAGAGCAAAAAATCTTAGAAGTCATGGCAATCACCTCTACTGAAGACTTTTTTCTCGCCTGTGGTTTCGATTTCACCCTGCCAGGCGAGAAAAAGGCGCTGTTTTATCAGACACGTTAGGCAACAACGAGGCTCAGGCTATAAACCGCTAAGATGCTGGCGAGTGTCCATGCCATGGTGCGCGGTAAGTTATCACGCACCAGCCCATGAATGAGCGCATCTGATTTCCCTTCTTTATCTAACCGAAGATGTTTCGGCACTTCTAAAAAGATGGTCGTCAACAAAATAACCGCCCCACATCCACCCATCACCCATGTGACCCATGCAGGAATGGGCGCTGTGCCGATGAATACGAAGGCGATGAGCGCCAAACACGTCAGGCTCATGGGGATGACTGCCACCAATAAGCGCCTGCCAAAACTGATATGGAATGGCACAAATTCTTTTTCGCCGACCAATAAATAGGTCGGATAACACACGACTTGCAACATCCACGATGCGCCTGCGGAATATAAACAAAATGCGGTCATGATGATGAGATAGGTGGTCATGGTGTGTTCTCCTGTTGATTAAAAGGTCGGTTCAAAAATTTTGAGGGCGACAATGATGATGACTGCCATGCCCATCATTGCCCCGATGACATTCGATCGGTTGGCGATCTGACGATACTCTGGCGATTCCATCCCTTTTTCGGCTAATAGCCGAATTTGTCGACTTAATAACGGTGTATAGACCACATAGGCGATGAGCATGACCACCCCATAGATGATGATGGCTATCCATAACCAAGTGGCGACCGCTTTGCCCATGAGGATCATCAATACGCCACTGATGCCGGCGATGATATAGAGCGGATTCGCAATATAATCATCCAAAAACTTGACCCCTTTGAGGGCGAATATTAATGTGTCGCGATCGCGCTTGCCACGTTGTATCCATACCACATAGGTGAAATTAAAACCGATGGCAATCATCCCCGATAAGATATGAATATAAACCAATAGGGTATATATAAAATCATTTGCGCCTTCTGGTGCGGGGTGCATAACACAGCCTCCTATAGCATAACTGAATTTTTATCAGTATAGGGTTTTTGTTGTGGATAAACTATGATATAGCGTCTATAATTCTTGTCCAATCGTCCAGATTATTGAGGATGTCATCATGCACGATGTTTTGGCAGAAGTCTTGACCCTATTACAACTCAAAGGAAGTGTGTATTGCCAATCTGAAATTCATAAGTCCGATTGGGCGCTTCAATTTCAACACACACAAGGGGCTGTTTTTCATATTGTTGGCGAAGGCACATGTTATCTGATAACCGATGACCACGAAATACGCTTACAACAAGGTGATTTGCTCATCTTGCCTCATGGCACATCGCATCAGATTGCCGATAAACCTCATGCCCCGTGTTGTGCTGATATAGACCTCAATCAGCAGGTACAAGCCTGTTTGATGATGCGCTGGGGCGATGCTCATCCCAAGACCACCTTGATTTGTGGGGTATTCACCTTTCACCCATTTCATCGTCATGCCATTGTTTCGTTATTGCCCCCAATTATGTATTTTAGCGCCAGCCTGAATGCTCAATATGGTCTGAGCCGTATCATCGATGCCTTGCTCGATGAAGCTAATGGCAATCGTCATGGCAAAAATTTGTTATTACATCGCCTCGCCGATATTCTATTTGTGCAGGTGATGCGTGCGTGGCTTGCAGACCCGCATAATGAAACACATGGTTGGTTAGGCGGGTTGCGCGACCCACAAATCACACAAGCTCTGAGCGCGATTCATGCCCACCCCGATTTGGATTGGACGGTCGAGAAATTAGCAACACGCGCCATGATGTCGCGGTCGGCTTTTTCGGCAAAATTTACCGATTTAATCGGTGTTCCGCCATTGACTTATGTGACGCGCTGGCGGATGCAATTGGCGACCGAGATGTTGAAAGATGAGCGCATATCGGTGGTGCAAATTGCCGAAAAAATTGGGTATATGTCTGATATTGCTTTTGCCAAAGCCTTCAAGCGCGAATTCGGCTATACACCCGCCATGTATCGGCGCAATATCCCCAACAAGTCCCAATATCCTGATGATTAGGCGGTAATAAGTAGCGATATATCGCCTAATCGTGTTAAAATGAGGTAAGTGCGCGGTTTTGATAGAGGACTGCCCCCAATGAACGATTTTTTACCCGATATATGGCGGTTACAAGCCAATTCTGATGTCGATGGTTTATGCCAAGCGCTGACCAATGCTGATGCGACCATTCGCAAAAAAGCGGCGGCGGCATTGCGGGCGTTGGGCGCTTTTTCGGCGATAGCGGCGCTCGAAACGGCACTCGATCGTGAATCTGACCCCGAAACACGCTCAACGATTTTAGCGGCGCTATCGATTTTGCAACAAGAAAAAGAACGCAAAGATCTTAATCCACAAGAAACGATGGAGATGCTCGTCTTACGCACTATAGACCCCGAAATTCAACGCCTGATAGATGACATCAATGGTACAGATAACCTCAAAGCCATTCGCGCCGCCCAAATATTGGGTGATAAATCGGCAAAAGAAGCCGTAGAGCCGATGGTCATGCGCTTCAACTCGCCCAAAACCCCTATCACCGTACGCCTCGCATTGGCAGAAGCCTTGCTCAAATTAGAGAGCGCCCCTGTGGAAGTGGCGCTTCTGGGCGCATTACGCAGTCCAGAATGGCAAGTGCGCCGCAATAGCGCCGCCATTTTGGGGCAATTGCGAGCGAGCTGGGCGGTCGAACCAC
>PGTJ01000110.1 GCA_002794515.1 Phototrophicales bacterium | reverse complement strand
TTCTTCAACATCGATACAATGCACGAACATCTCGCAACACTCGCGGTCATATTCCACCACCATCTCGCCAGGAGTGATGGTGATGCTATGGGCGCTGGCACCAGCGATATATTCGTTATGGGTTTCATCGCCAATATCTAATTTGATGATGCCCGGACGAATAGGGCGGATATTCAAAATTCGCAATGTGACATCCCAACCAGAGACAATCACTTGCCAAAACATAAATAGCGAATAAACGATAAAGGCAACCGTTCGTTGTGGCAACTTGCTCACATCTAAATCGAGCGCATCGGAATAAACACCCAAGATGACCACAAATAACCCGATTAAAACTCCGATGAAGTAACTTTCGATGCTAATTTGATTGGTCAAGATGACCCAAACCAGCCCAAACGGGATCGCCAACATGACATAGCCAACCAAATTTTTCATCACAACGCTCCTAAAACGGCTCGGATATAAATATACGGGTCACTCATCTGCGAGACAGCCAATGTGACCAATTCGACCAACGGGGTGGCGAAAATCCCCAACAACACACACAGGCTAATCAACAAAAATGGGGCGAAGGCGCTATCGCCCATGCCTTTTTCTTTGATGGTGGCGCTATCGGCATTGGGTTGTTGTTGGAACATCAAGACATAGGTGCGTGTGACATACAACAGGGTTATCATCCCCGCCGCCACCGCCAAGCCCAACGCCAACCACTCATGGGTTTCAATACCGCCGCGCACCAATGCCAATTTGCTGATGAAGCCGTTCAACGGTGGCACACCCGCCAACGCCATCCCTCCTAGAAAATATAATATACCGACTAACGGAAATGGCTTGCCAACACCCGCAATATGTTTGATTTTGGCGGTTTTCATGGTATTACGGCTCGATACCACCCCGACCAACATGAGCATTGCCGATTTGATGAAGGCATGATTGACGGCATAGATAATCGCGCCGATGAGGGCAATCGGGTTATTCCAACCGATACCCACTAAGATAAAGCCGATTTGTCCAAAGGTAGAATACGCCAACATGCGCTTGGCATCGTATGTCTGTAATGCACCTAAACTACCAAAGAAAATGCCGACAATGCCCAAAAGCATTAAGATTTGGTTGATGAGCGCCGCCTCTTCGGTGAAGAGCAGGGTTATCATCCGCAACAAGCCATATACACCGACTTTGACCACGACCGATGATAACACCGAATGCACGGGTGTGGGGGCAGTGGTATGAAAATCGGGTTGCCAAAAATGGAAGGGGAACACGGCGCTCTTGACTAAAAATACCGCCCCAAGCATGACGGTTGCGGCTTGTGCCAAGAGTGGGCGCTCACCCGTTTGTAAAAGGCGGGCAATATCGGCAAAATTCAAGGTGCTAAATGTGGCATAAAGGGCGGCGATGCCGATGAGCAAGAAGAGTGTGCCAGTGGCGCTAATCATCAAATATTTGATAGCGGCTTCGAGACCGAGTTTATTATCGGATATTGCCACCAGCACCACCGATGACAGCACCATCAATTCTAAAAAGACGAACAGGGTAAAAATATCGCCTGTATAAAAACAGCCGATGAGCGACCCGCCCATACATAAAAATAAGGGCATAAAGGCGGGATAGGTGACACATTTATCTTTGCATCGCACGGCATATAAAATGCCCGCCGTCACCACCACAGAGGACATAGCGGCGAAGATGCTACTCAGCAAATCAACAGTGAAAATAATGCCATACGGCGGTTGCCATCCACCGAGTCGATACACCTGCACCGCACCCTGTGCATCACCAGCTTGGGCAATCATCCAATTTTGCCCTAAAATGACCAAAGCAAATGCGGTGCCAATGGCAGAGCCGAGCAGAGCGACATATCGTTGAGCGGTATTATTATTAGTGTTGACACGAGCAACACCGAGTGTTAGCACAGCAAACAGTAAGGGGATAAATACCGGGGCTAAAACAAGTGGGTTATTGGGCATAGGGTATCCTTTTATCAGGCTTTGAGATTGTTCACTTGGTCAGAATCGAGCGTCTTAAAACGGACAGATGCCACGTTGATTAATCCGAGCAACAGGGCAAAAGAGCCAAAACTGATGACGATTGCCGTGAGCAACAAGGCTTGTACCAACGGGTCACTCGGTCGGGCGGGTTGTGGGTTGTCGGTCATGCCGATGTCGCGGGCGACCACCTCGCCATTGTCTAAATAGAGGGGTGATACACCGTCATCTTTTGGGGCGACATAAGCGGGGACATTGCCATCGAATACACCGACCGCTAAAAAGAAGAAATTAATGGCGGTGAACAAGATATAAAAGCCCATCGCCATTTTGATTAAATCTCGACGCAATAATTGAAACACACCAAGACCAAACATAATGCCTGTGGCAATTGCGAATATGATATTCATCTCTTAAAGCCCCCATTCTTCTAAATCACGCGGATGCGAAATGGCATTCATGATGCTCACCACACCACCAAACACGACCAAGTAGATGGCAAACTCGAATACGACACTGGTGGTCAGGTGTAAATCGGCAGGTGCTTGACCACCATCAAAGGCGATATTGCCAAAAAACGCACCACCAGTGATCAGACCGAGGCTAGCATTGATGAAGGCAATGCTCAACCCCGCCACAATCAACCGCCCGGCATGAAGCCAGCGCAAGCGCAAGCGCGCCTCGAAATATCCGAACACCACATACCACGATGCCACCGCCAAACCACTGACTACGCCCGCGGTAAAACCATCGCCAGGGGCGCTTCCGCCATATAGGATCTGCGCCACAGAGAGCAATAAGGCGAAGGGAAACACAATTTGGGCGACTGTGCGCGTGAGTGGCGTGGATAAATTTTCAAATTGGTATTTATCGGTCACTTTGCGGTAATACTCCCGACTGCGTTTGGTGGGGTCTAAATTGATGACCTCTTCTTCTTGGTCTGGAAAGCGTTCTTTGGCGACTTGTTTCATCAATTCATC
Source organism: Phototrophicales bacterium (assembly GCA_002794515.1). Taxonomy (GTDB): domain Bacteria; phylum Chloroflexota; class Anaerolineae; order Aggregatilineales; family Phototrophicaceae. Next base: position 4,685 of record PGTJ01000110.1, on the reverse strand, counting down.
CATATTTTCGCCAAAAAGCACCTCGCGCCCAACGGGCAGTGTCATGAGGGTGAGTAGCCCCAGCGAAGCCACGCTAAAGACCATGATTTCGATGAGGGTATCTGTGCCACGAAAATCGGTGATAATCGCGCCGACCACATCGGTTGCTTGTGTTTTGGGATAAGCATTTTGCAAATGCCACAGGCTAATGGGGCGCAGAATATCATTCGCGCCCGATAAGGGTAGCTCTTCTGATGCCACCTGTTTGACTTGTTGAATGCGACCATCCCGATCGTTGACGGCGGCGATGGCGAACAATGCCACACTCCCACCGATGACAATCGAGATGAAGGCATCGCGGATAATACCAAATTGCCCCCATTTTTTTGTGCCTTTCCACAACAAGTCTTGTGCTTTTTTGCGTTGGAGTATACCGATGCGTGCAACCATCAGGATAATCAGCACTGTGACCATCGTCTCGACCAAAATTTGCACCAATGCCACATCGGGTGCGGGTTCGAGCAGGAATAAGACCCCAATGGCATATCCCGCCACACCCAATGCCAAGACTGCCATGACATGAGCGCGAATGATAATTGAAGCGAATGTCGCGCCGATTGCCAAGATAATCATCGTCAATTTGAGGATATCGGTGACGGGATCTTGGAATATGATGCTCAACGGGCGGGCGACTTCATACCCACCTAAGAACATCATAATTGCTACCACGCCCAAGATGGCAATCAGATAATAACGCAATTTGCCATTTTGTGATGTGAGCAATAAATCACCAAAAGACTCGACCCCTTTGATGATGCCCGCATAAATTTCTGCCCCACTGAGAAGGCGTATCCCTTTCATCGGCATCCACAATGACCGCAGTATAAAGAAGGTGGGCGCGCCGACCAATGCCAACACGCTCAATAACACGGCGGCGTTGATTTCGGTGGGGATAAGGTGCAGATGTGGATGCTTACCCAATACCGCCTCTAAGAGTGGGTCTAATAATGGGGCAATCAGCACACCAAACAGCAACGAGGCGAGCGCCAGCCCAATCAGACCGATGTGCATCCCGAATGGTGGGGCATGGAAATGATCGTATTGGCGGTCTGGACGGCTGATGAATACATCCCAAGCAAAAAGTAACGCCGCCGTGCCGTTGAGGATGGCGCTGATGAACACCAAAGCGATGGGGATGATGCCGATGCCCGTTTGTGGCAACATGGCATCGAGCAAATACTCTTTACCAACAAACCCGACCAGTGGTGGATAGCCCGCCATCGATAAACCAACGGTGAAGGCGATGGCGGTGGGGATGGGCAATAATTTTCGCAAACCACCCAATTCATCCAGATTGCGCGTGCCAGTGGCATGTTCGACCGTGCCAGCCAACATGAAGAATGTGCCTTTGTATAGGGCATGGGCGATAATGCCCAATGCCGCGGCTTTTAAGCCCTCCGCATGTGGCAAGGCGATGAGCGCCACGAATGTCCCCAACATGCTGATAGTGGTATATGCCAATAAACCTTTGAGGTCGCGCTTGCGGATAGCGAACACTGCGCCGATGGTCATGGTCGCCAGACCGATAACCAACAGGACATCGCGCCACAGGGGGGTATTGCCCAATGTCGGATACAACCGAAAGAGCAGATACACACCTGCTTTCACCATCGTAGCCGAGTGCAAAAAGGCACTGGCGGGTGATGGTGCGCTCATCGCCCCTGGCAACCAAAAATGAAACGGAAATTGGGCAGACTTAGTGAAGCATCCAAGCATAATCAGGATGGTCATGGCGGGATACCACGCATGGTCACGGAGCAATTTGCCCGCATCTTTGCTGAGCAAATCGGCGAATTCAAAGCTACCACCGGCTGTCCCCATCAAGACCAAGCCAACAAACATCGCCAAACCACCTGCGGCGGTGATGACCAATGCCCGACTCGCACCAATTCGTGCATCTTCATATTTCGCGCCTTTGAAGCCAATTAGAAAGAACGATGTGAGCGATGTGGCTTCCCATGCGATGAACAACAAAATCAGGTTTCCCGCCATCACCACCAACAGCATCGCCCCTGTGAAGGCAGACAGATAACTATAAAAACGGGCGAGATCTGCGGGGTCATCGAGATAATAACCCGCATATAAAAAGACGGCGATGCCAATGCCCGTGACAATCAGCATGAACATCAGGCTCAGACCATCGACATACCAACTAAATTGCAAACCCAATTCTGGGACCCAGGTGATAGTCGTAGAAAAAGCGCCATTTTCTAAAATCTGTGGGAGCAGAGTTAGCGATATAATAAATAGTGTCGTCATCACCGTCCCTGTCGCCCAGCCCCATTGTACAGGCTTCCCTATCCGTTGGGTGATGGGTAAGGCAAAAAGCAACGACAAAATAAATGGCGTAAGGTTTAAGATGAGTATTTCCATTCAGAAGATCCTCACAAGAAGTCGGCACATTGTTCAGATTATAACGGTGTTATGGTATATTTCAATGTAAATCGGGCGTGATGAGGGTGAGTATTAGATGAATACATGGCAAAAATGGCTATTGGCGACAATTCTTTCGGTCTTTCTGCTGGGCATTTTTGCGCCAAACAGCACACAGGTGACACAAGACACCAACCGTACATTGTTATTTGAGGCAGTGAATCGCGCTCGTGAAGACAATAACGCCCCTGCCCTCACCCTCAGCGAGGTGTTATCGCGGGTGGCTCAGAGTAGCATCGAAACAGTCGGGATTACCGGAAGTTATAGTGCGATTTCCATCGATAGTGTTGGCAGGTTACTGAATGCCGAAGCATATCGTTATGCCACATTTTGGTATGTCATGCAGGCAAATATGCGCGATATGAATGACGTGGTCGCCACATGGATGACCAATTATCGCAATGATATGCTCTCGACAGAATTCACCGAGATTGGCACAGGGTATTATATCGACCGATATGGCGATTCATATATGATGATACTCCTCGCCAGACGGGGCGAGTCGGTCTTGCCAACCACCATGCCCGCACCATGTGCCAATCCAATTCCACCCTATGCCATCGCTGGTCAAGATCTCACCTCGTCAAAATCGCCAGAGCGGGTTGCTCAAATTCGTGTCTTGACCGATTTATACGACACCTTGGTCCAAAATTGGCTGAATGATGCTATCGTCCCAGGTGCTGTGATTGGTTTAATCGACAGTGGCGAATTTGTGTGGGTTCGGGCATACGGTTATCGTGATGCACGGACATATGCCCGTATGACCACGGATATGGTTTTTGGTGTGGCATCGCTCTCCAAACCGATTGCCAGTGTTGCCACCATGCAATTGGTGGAACATGGGGTGATAACATTAGATACACCCGTTTTTGATGTCATCAACACATGGCGACCCGATACACCATATGATATTCATGGCATTACACCGTATCGGTTGATGAGCCATACGGCGGGTTTCCCAACAGCCAATTCACCAATTTTTGGCGAAAATTATTCACCGCTCCCATCCCTCATCGACAGCCTCAACGGGATCGGTCGTAGAGGGCGGGCAGTGACACTCGAAAATCCGCCAGGGACGACATTCGCTTATTCCAACGGGGGATATAGTGTATTGCAATTGTTCTTAGAAACAGTCACAGGTGAACCATTCGCCGATTACGCCCGTTGCCATATTTTTGAGCCGCTCGGCATGAGGATGAGCGATTTTTATTTGCGCCCCGATATTCAGCGCATCCACGCCACTGGGCATAACGAAGCAGGCGACCCCTTGCCAGATTTTCAGATGATGGTCGATTTAACCGCCGCGGGGCTACATACCAGTGTCCCCGATTTTGCGCGCTGGATAGTCGCCATGTTAGCCGATGAAAATACGCCCAACATCCTGAGCAAGGGTAGCATCAAGCTGATGATGTCGCCCGCCGAAGGCACAAATGAGCAATATGGCTTGGGATTTTACCTGACTAATTGGCAAGGCACAATTATCCCCAATCATACAGGGTCTACACCGGGTTTTCGGTCGTATTTTCAGATCTTGCCCGATAAACGTCATGCGATTATCGTCTTGACCAATAGCAGTAATGGCGAAATTTTTAATAATCGGGTCACGGGGCAATGGTTACAATGGCTCAAATCTATCGGCGATATACAAGGCTTGAGTGCTGAACAACTAGAGGCGGAACGGCGCGAAAATATCACCCGCCTCATCCAACTGATTAATGATGAACGCGCCCGCTATCAACTACCACCTTTGTTGACCAATGAATTGGTCATGCGCGATGCTCAATCCAACAGCCAGATGATGGCATCCCGCGATGATGTGGATGGTCACGATATGGGGCGCTTTCCAGAACGGATGACATCGCTCAATTATTTCTTCGATTATTATTATTATTGGTCGGCGTTTGGTTCGCAATTAGATGCACAAGGGGCATTTAATGTGTGGAAGAACAGAGAGAGCACCTTCGCCCAATTATTTTTAGATGAGACATTCGATGAAATCGGCATTGGATTGAGTACATCGGGCAATGGTGTGAATTATTATGCGGTGATTGTCGTCAGGCGCTGAGGTGCGCTAGGGGATTTTGAAGCCCCTAGCGGATATGGGGTTAAAAGTCGAATAATTCGCCCAACCACGATTTGCGCTTCTTTTTATGATAATCACCATCGCGGTGACGATAATCATCATCATCGTCATCATAATCGTAGCGTTTTTG
>PGTJ01000716.1 GCA_002794515.1 Phototrophicales bacterium | reverse complement strand
GATGCCACATGCCTGCCACCACCTATCGCCACTGTGCCGATGCCCATGCCCAGTCCAACACCTGCCCAGAATGAGGACGAATCGCGGATGCTGGTCAACATCCCGCCGATGCTGGGGGAATTCACCCTGCTCGAAACGAGTACACAACCATCACAATCGACTATCACATTCTTGGATGTGGATACCACCCACGATGATGCCACTCTGGATGCTTGTACCGATGCACCCGATGATTGTAGTTTGCGGGGGGCAATCACCCAAGCACGCCATAATCCCACCCAATCATATGCCATTTGGATACCCAATGGCACTTATCGCCTCACGCAAACCATCATTATTGAAGGCAAAGTGAGCCTGATTGGATTAGAAGCCTATACAGGTTCACAATTCGCAGGTGCGGTCATCACTCAAGATGGCACGGTATCGAACACGTTGATTACTATTCGTAATATCAATTCAAATCAAAAAAGTGTTGTATACCTTTATAATTTGAATATACGCGGTGGG
>PGTJ01000672.1 GCA_002794515.1 Phototrophicales bacterium | reverse complement strand
CACATACCACCCTTTTTCTACACGTGCCCGCCGTTTAATAGTGAAGCGCCATTGTGTAACATTGACTTGTTGACGCGGATTAATCGCCCGTTTTACTCGTTCACCTTGTAAAAATACGATTTCATCAGGTGTGACGCGCACAAAGCGATTCGATTTCCATATCGGCTTGAGGAATCTTTCGGTCAGCATGGTCAACAAAGCACCAACAGCAATACCCATAAGCAATCCGACTAATGAACATGTCCCCCACCGAAATATCATGTCAGCCAACACGATGCCGCCGATTAACCCGCCCAAAAAAGCAAATAATACCACCAACCGAAAGGATGTCGGTTCTGGATCTACTGGTATATGTAATGATGTTGAATGGCTATCAGACATACCCATCCCTATTGCCGTTTGAGGACGAACACTGCTCGCGGGGTTTTGGGGTTGGCAACATCCACAGGAGCAAGTTGTGTATCTAACACACTGACAATATCAAATTCGCAACGCTTGACCAATGTCGCCAATGCTAATAACGGATATGCCCGCAAAATCCGTTTGGTCTTGGTGCGTTTCCATAAGACATCATTTTCGCGAGTGAGGATATCATATTCGAGGGTGATATTTTG
>PGTJ01000404.1 GCA_002794515.1 Phototrophicales bacterium | reverse complement strand
CCTTGAATGTGTTTCGTCCAGATATACCGCCAGCCGTCATGCTGGTGTTGAATCGGGCGATGTCGAAAGACTATCGCCAACGATTCCCATCATGTACGGCGTTCGCCCAAGCATTTGAAGCGGCGATTGAAAATCGGCGCGGGCAACCCACAGGCATGTTTTTATTCCCTGTGCGTCCCTCGCAAACAGGGGCAATACCAATCAGCAACCGCCCTTATACACCGACACCAACACCCAATATGACATATCATATGCCACCCAATACACCATACCATCCACCGCCTGGGGGGCATGGCACAAGTCAAAAAATACCTGTCACAAGCCCGCATCGCAACAATTCTAATATCATCGTGATGGGTATCTTGGGGGTTGTATCATCGCTGGCATTGATTGTGGTGGTGCTTATCGCATCAAACAATACCAACAGCAACATCAATCTCATCAATCTGGCGACGAATACCGACGACCCACGCCAAATTGCACAAATAAATACCGATACAGCCGAAGCAATGGTGATAGATGCGCGTAGTGTGGCAGAAACATTGGTGGCAGAGGAAAATCGGATACAAAATATGACAGCGACCATCAACGCAGAATTGACCAAGATCCGCCAAGAGATAGAAAATCGCAACAATACAGCCACCGCCACCCTATGGACAGCGACCCCCAGCGCAACTTCGACACCCACCACGACCTCGACACCAACGATTACGCCGAGTCCCACACAGACCCCAACAGCCACATCAACCAACACACCAACCGCCACGCCATCACTCAGACCGAGCAATACACCCACCCAAACCCATACCCCAACAGCAACATTCACACCATCAATTACACCAACGCCAACATTCACATATACACCAACAGCATCGCCAAGACCATCGAATACACCTGTATCATCGCGCACATCATCCACTAACATACGTGCGACCAGCACAGCAACTTTGCGGGCAGTGAGTACTATCAGCCAACAAAATATCACCGATGCGATAACATTCTATAATGCAGGAATCACATTGGCTGAGGCAAAAAATTATCAAGATGCCATTAGCAATTATGACCGCGCTATTCAATTGAATCCGCAATATACCAGAGCCTATTTTGCACGGGGCAATGCGTATTACGATTTGGGTGAATATGAACGCGCTATTGAAGATTATGATGTGGCGATTCGCCTCGACCCGCAATATACCCTGGCATACAATAATCGGGGCAATGCGTATTACAATTTGGGTGAATATGAACGCGCTATTGAAGATTATGATGAGGCAATTCGCATCGACCCACAATATACATTCGCATACAGTAATCGGGGCAATGCCTATGCCGATTTGGGTGAATATGAACGCGCTATTGAGAGTTATGATGAAGCAATTCGCCTCAACCCAGAATATTCTCGTGCTTATTATGCGCGTGGGTTGGCATATAGCGATTTGGGCGAATATGAACGCGCTATTGAAGACTATGATGAGGCAATTCGCCTCGACCCACAATATGCGCGTGCGTATTATGGACGTGGCTTGGCATATTATTATTTAGAAAATTACAACCGCGCCATCGAAAATTATGATGAAGCCATTCGCCTCGACCCGCAATACAGTTTTGCATATAATGCGCGTGGTGTTGCCTATATTCGTTTGAATAATTATGAGCAAGCGATTGCCAATTATACCGAAGCAATTCGCATTAATCCCCAATATGGTTTGGCATATAGCAATCGTGCATTCGCTTATTATAATTGGAGTCAGAATGTCACCAGTTCATCACAAATACGAAACTATCGAGAACAGGCGCTCTCTGATTGGCGCACAGCGATGGCATTAGGCTATACATTATCAACAACCGCACAACGGTATATGAATGAGCTGATCACCATTTTAGGAACAGCCACACCCACCCGCAGACCATAGCCGATTAGGCATTGCATCAGCGAATAGCGGGTCAAACCACATGGTTATGCGTTATAATAGCCATGTGGTTTTTGCTAAATAGAGAGGAATTATTATTTTATGGTATACGATTTAGATCCCCAAACCGCCGAAAATATTCATAAAGCCCAACATATTAATGGCATTCCCCCACAAAAAAGACTGGTACCATTTCGCAATATGCGCCATGTGTTATCGCTCCACGCCAAAACCGCGCCCGATAAACCGTATCTGATTCATCTGGATAAAGATGGAAACCGCGAAATGCTCACTTATGCCGAGTTCAATGCACGGGTGCATCAGACGGCGAATTTTTTGTATGATGATTGTGGTGTACGTCGTGGCGATCGGG
>PGTJ01000201.1 GCA_002794515.1 Phototrophicales bacterium | reverse complement strand
CGATTTTCAGGTGTCTATCCCCGAACTGGGGACAATCAAAGCCAAACATCAACCCGATGTGTTGCTCACCAGCAACAACACCCGCGAACTCTCAGAGGCGCTCAAGCGGCGCTGTTTATATTTGTTCGTAGATTACCCCAATTACGACTCGGAATTGAGTATCGTGCGCTTGCGCGTGCCAGAACTGAACGAAAAACTCGCCCGTCAAGCGGTGGAGATTGTTCAGGGATTGCGCGAGTTGGATTTGAAGAAAAATCCGAGTGTCTCCGAGACGATCGATTGGGCGAAGGCATTGGTGATGATTAACGCCGATAACCTCGACAAGAAAACGCTCGAAACCACGCTCACGGTGTTGCTCAAACACGAATCGGATGTGCAAAAGGCGAAGCGCGTCTTGTTAGAAGGTGGCAGACCACATCCGCTCGACCGCCGTCCACGTCCGGGCGGGCGTTATAACTAACCTATCCAAACGCGCTACGACATGGCGCGTTTTTCATGTTTGATCTGGTGCATCATCCGCTTTTGTTGGCGCAGATGACCATGTGCCGAATGTGCTTGGCGCTTCGGCAGGTTGGGTATTGCCATTCGATGATGGGTCGGGGGTCGGTTTGGGTGGGTTGCCGTTTTGAGCATTTTGCTTAATCTGATTGCTGATTAGCACATTTTGTTTGATATTGGCTTCGCGTCGAACGGCTTCAAGATTACGCTCAATATCTTTTTGGGCTTCATCTAATTCTTGGGTATATGGTTTGAGCATATTACGTGCCGTTTGGTTAATACTTTGGCGTGTGGGTGGTGTTTTGGGCAATTCGATATCCATGCCCGATTCTTTGAGTTCTTGTTGGATGACCTGCATCATCTCTGACCACATGCGTTGCAGTCGTGCGACAAACTTGCCCACATAATACATCCATTGGGCAACACGCTTCGGTCCTGCCACAACCATCGCAATGATGATGATTAAAATCAGCTCTGTTCCACCAACACCAAATAATTCCATTTGTCTATCCTATGTATCTTGTGGTGCATAGAAACGCACAAAAGCACGTCCATATATATATCTCCCATTGTACGCCAAATGCCACATCAATTTAAGACTACATGTATAACCGTTTGATGAAGCAGATTGGATATTAATGTGACACTTGGCATATATACGCCCCGTGATTGTGTGTTAAAATAGACATATCTTGATATGGTTAGAAAGGTCGTATAAGCGATGCAACTAGGACCCACTGAATTACTGCTGATTTTGTTCATTGTGATGTTACTCTTTGGCGTGGGACGTATCTCGAAAGTCGGTTCTGAATTGGGGAGCGCCGTTGCGAATTTCCGCAAAGGGTTGAATGATGGCAAAACCCCTCCTGCTGGTGAAGAAAAAGAGAAAAACAATTAATGTTTAGGGCGGACATGGGGTGATGTCCGCCCACATGTGGTTGATATAAAAGTTCCCCTCCCCATCTGTGACAACCTCACAATTTATTTGTGGCAATATAAGACCCTTGCTATAATTTAACAAATCTTTGTGATGCAAAGATTTCTCTTCATGTACATTTAACGTATCGTCCATATTTGGCAAGGACAACACCTATGGGAAATCCGACCGCCCCGACCATCCTGTTTTTATCCAGCGCTTATAAAGGTGAACGCATGATTCAAGCCGTGAAAGAACAGGGCTTGAATGTCATCCTCATCACCGATGAAGAAAATCGGCATCAGCCGTGGCCACATCAATTTATTGATGAATTTTTTGTCTTGCATGATTTGCGTCGCTATCAAGATGTTATTCATAGCGTGAGCTATTTGTGTCGAGGGCGCAAAATTGACCATATTGTGCCATTAGATGAATTTGAAGTGGAGCTGGTCGCGGTTTTGCGCGAACACCTGCGCTTACACGGCATGACCATCAGCCAAGTGCGCCCATTCCGCGATAAACTCGCTATGCGTCAAACCACCCGCGAAGCGGGGATACGTGTCCCCAATTTCATCGGTATTTTGAATTATGATAACCTACGCGATTTTATGGAACACACCCCTACCCCGTGGGTACTCAAACCTCGTATGGAAGCGGGCGCGATGGGCATTAAAAAAATGGGCGATTCCGAACAGGTTTGGCGGGCATTAGATGAACTGGGCGATAAGCAATCGTATTATCTGCTCGAACAATTCATCCCTGGCGATGTGTATCATGCCGATAGCATCGTCTATGAAGGCAAAATTGTGTTTATTAGCATCCAAAAATATGGCGCACCGCCCATGCAAACGTATCATGGTGGTGGGGTATTCATGACGCGCACCCTACCATCATCCGATGATGATTACAAAGCCATACAAGCCATGAATGCCCAAGTGATTAAGGCATTACATTTCAGCGATGGTGTCACCCATGCCGAATTCATCAAAGCCAGCGATGGCGGGGAATTCTACTTTTTAGAGATCGCCGCCCGCGTCGGCGGGGCGAATATTGCCGATATGATCGAAGCAGGACGTGGGATTAATTTATGGGAAGAGTGGGGCAAACTCGAAGTGGCGAATTTGCTGGGCGAAAAATATATTTTACCCAAAGGCAAAAATCTCCATGCAGGGTTATTGATGACTCTCGCCCGCGAGGAACATCCCAATTTAGACCGTTTTTCTGCCAAAGAAGTGGTCTGGAAACAAAATAAACCGTATCATGCGGGATTAATTGTGGCATCGAAAAATTACGACCGCATCAGCGAATTGCTATCCGATTATTATGGGCAATTGGCAGAGCATTACAGCACGACAGGTATCCCTATGGGTGTGACACGAACAGGACAACAAGGCTAATTAACGGGCTGGCTTATCAGCAGAACCAGAAAGTAGATTATCGGTGAAACACATCAAATTTGTATCGAATTATCCACATTACACCCCTGATGGTGTCGGATTACTCTCTACACCACAGCGCATCGGGGCGCATCCCGATTATACAGGGCGCGGTATCACCATTGCCTTTGTCGATTCGGGATTTTCCATGCACCCCGATATCGCCTCGCGCATCATCGCCCATGCCGATGCCAGCACGAATCGTGTTTTAGAACAACCGCATGTGATGGAAATTACCGACATGAGCTGGCATGGTCAGATGACCAGCGTGATTGCCGCAGGCGATGGACAGGTGTCAGGCGGAAAATATAAAGGAGTCGCCAGCGAGAGCAATTTGTTATTCGTCAAAGTCAGTACGCCCGATTATCGCATCAAAGAGAATGATATTTTGCGTGGCTTGCGTTGGTTATACGATTCACGCAAGCGCTATCATGTGCGGGTGATTAACGTCTCCGTTGGTGGCGATTATGAGAGCAACGACCCCAATCATCCGTTGCATGTCATCGTCAAAAAGTTATACGATGCGGGCATAATGGTGGTGATTGCCGCAGGCAACAGTGGCAAGCGTGGCATTGTCCCACCCGCATCATCACCGTATGCCCTGACTATCGGCGGATATGATGATCAAAATCAGCTTGATCGCACCCACTGGAAACCGTATCGGCATAGTCATGATGTGGTTTATGATGGCAGTCATAAGCCCGATTTGCTAGGATTGGCGGAATGGGTCGCCTCGCCGATTCTGCCCAATAACAAACAAGAACGCGAAGTGTATTGGTTATCACAACTGCTTCACATCCACACCAAAAACGAATTGCGCGATATTTTAGCACAAGGCTACGCCGATTTGGGCTATCAAGCCGATATTATCGAACACATCAATGACGAACTGGTCAATGAACTGCAGGGCAAAATTTATCGGCATAAAATCATCGATGCCCATCATCAACATGTAGACGGGACATCGGTCTCGACACCGATTGTGAGCGGGGTCATCGCCCAGATGCTCCAAGCCAACCCTGCCCTATCACCCGATGATGTGCGGGCAATCCTCTCACAAACCGCTATTAAATTGCCTCATGTGAGCGAGACGATACAAGGTGCGGGTGTTATCAACGCCAGAGAGGCGGTAAATACTGCCAAAACATGGTCGACAGCAACAAGCAAAGTGGTTTAACGGTATCAATCAGGAGACAACTATGAACCGAGAATATCATCGTTGGTATAGTCCATCACTCAACCGCGATATGGAATTATTGATATTCGGTCATGCCGGTGCGCGGGTGGTAATCTTCCCCACATCGAAAGGCAAATTTTATGAATGGGAAGATCGGGGCATGATCCACTCGCTCCGCCACCATCTGAATCAGGGATGGTTACAATTGTATTGTGTCGATAGCGTAGACCACGAAAGTTGGTATAACTATGGCGCACATCCGGGCGCACGGGCATGGCGACATCATCAGTATATGATGTATGTGTTGCATGAGGTGTTGCCACTCTCTTTGCAAAAGAATGACAACCCATTCTTGATGACGATGGGCGCGAGTTTTGGCGCATTTCATGCCATGTCATTCGGATTAAAATTCCCCGAAAAAGTGGATCGCATCCTCGCCTTTAGTGGCATGTTCGATATTCGTAGTTTTACAGGGGGGTATGGTGAGGAGATGGTCTATGCCTATAACCCGATGCAATTCATTCAAAATGAGTGGCAATGGGAGCGCCTGAGCGCCTTACGCCATATTGATATCATCATGGCAACAGGCAAAGATGACCGCCTCATCGGCGATGCCCGTGCTATGTCGGGCGTATTATGGAGCAAAGGAATCGGCAACGCCCTGCGTGAATGGGATGGCTGGTCACACGATTGGCAATATTGGGAACGCATGATGCACTTATATATCAACGGACATGATTAAAAAAGGGATATAGGATATGGCTACAAAAAAGACTGAACCGATCAAGATTGGCTTATTTGTGGGGCGTGAGTGGTCGTTTCCACCCGCGTTCATCGAAGAGGTGAACAAGCGCACCGATCAGACGGGTGTTATCGCCGAATATATGAAAGTCGGCGGGACATTCATGAATGAACCAGTAGACGGCTATCGGGTGATTATAGACCGCATCTCACACGAGGTGCCATATTATCGCAGTTTTCTGAAAAATGCCGCCTTGCAGGGGGTGAAAGTGGTCAATGACCCATTCATGTGGTCTGCTGATGACAAATTTTTTGGCGCATCGCTCATCACCAAATTGGGGGTGGCATCGCCCAAAACGGTTGTTTTGCCCAATCGAGATTATGTCCCTGGCATTGTGCATAACGAAAGCCTCCGCAATCTGAAATATCCGATGGATTGGGGGGCATTGGTCGATATGGTCGGCGGATTTCCGTTGGTGCTAAAAGATGCCCATGGTGGTGGTTGGCGCGATGTATATGTG
>PGTJ01000614.1 GCA_002794515.1 Phototrophicales bacterium | reverse complement strand
GATGCCCCCCCCTGCTCCAAAACCAACTGCAGAACCCCCAAAAGCATCAGAAAAATCGGCAACACGCCCACCGAAATCACAAAATAAACCCAAACCATCGCCCCCAAATGCCGATAATTCAAAGCGTGGACAATCTAAAAAATCTCAAGATTATGATTTTGAAGATGATGATGAATTGGTCATCCCACATGAGGGCAATTTTGAAGATGATGTCGAAGGTGAAGATGGTGAAGTGAGCAAAGAAGTATTGAGCGAATTGCTCCGTCTGATGGGTATTGAACATCATATCACTATCAAACGCGCTCAAGCCAACCGCGAGGGCGAAAATCCGCCTTATTTATTAGATATTACGGGTCCCGATATGAGCCTGTTAATTGGTCGACGTGGCGAAACGCTCAGCTCTCTGCAATATGTCACACGCCTCATCGCCAGCCGAAAATTGCAACGTCGCGCCAATATCATCGTGGATGCCGGTGCGTATAAATCGAAACGGTCAGAGCGCTTACAACAACTCGCCACCCGTATGGCAGACCAAGCTGTAGAGACGAAACGAATCGTCACCTTAGAGCCAATGCCCGCTAATGAACGGCGCATTATCCACATGACGCTCCGCAATCGTCCTGATGTCGAGACACGCAGTCAGGGTGAAGGTGATGCACGTAAAGTGACCATTATCCCCAAATAAACAATCACATCATGAAGGGTGCAAGTGTTGCGCCCTTCATTATTGTATTGTGGTCATCAAACAAACCTTATCTTTCCGTAAAAAAACGTTATAATCACTACTCAAAAAAAGTGAGGTTTATTGATGATTG
>PGTJ01000389.1 GCA_002794515.1 Phototrophicales bacterium | reverse complement strand
CACATATTTGAAACAACTTTTTTCTGGCTATTTTGAAATAAATCCAATCGGTCTTGCTATTGGAGACCCGTTTGTGATGCAACTCGATATCATCCCAGCCAGAAGACAACCCGATTTACAGATTATTTTGGGGGATAATCTCAACAATTTAACAGATACTGCAATGATAGGTGCGGCAGATATTTGTATCGAAATTGTATCTTTCGGTAGCGTTGTCACCGATTACGACATTAAATTTGATGAATATCAAAAAGCAGGTGTGAGGGAATATTGGATTATCGACCCCAAACGGCGAGTGGTCAATTTTCATCGGTTAAACACAGATGGTTTATATGAGGCGTTAGCCACCGATGCTAATCATGAGTATCGTACACCATTACTGCCCAAATTTGTGTTGGATGTGTCTGTTTTATGGCGCGAAAAATTGCCCGCTACGCTCGAAACGGGCGATATTGTGCGAGCAATGTTCAAAGCAGACCAATAGGGAAATATACAAGATGACATCAGAAAAAGTGTCTGTATCGGCAGAAGAATATCTTGCCATCTATGCCGACAAGCATTATGAATGGGTGGACGGGGAGGTGATCGCAATGTCGCCTGTGTTATTGATACATGAACTGTTAGTCATCTACCTCAAGCAATTATTTACAACCTATTTCGCACTCCACCCCAATATGAATGGGATTGTCGTTGGCGACCCATTCACCATGCACTTGCCTAATATCCCGTCTTATCGTCAACCTGATATACAGGTTATTATAGGCGAGAACAGGCGCAATTTGACTGAGAAAGGCATGATGGGCGCATGTGATATTTGTATTGAGGTGACAGCATTTTAGAATTTTTACGCACATTAAAAGACCAATCATCACTTGGCAATTGATTGCCATCCTTGTGGCAAGGTGGATGGATAACGAATCGACTTCGCCCCAAGCCACGCCCCTAGATGTTCGATGCTCTGTCGGATATTGGCGATGGTATTGGCATCATCTGGGGCGTTATCTTCAGCATAAATGTTGTTGATGATTAATACGCCCGTTTTCCGTTCCATGAGTGGGTCTATCCGCCCGATGAAGGTATCGCCCTGCAAAATCGGCAATACATAATAGCCATATTGCCGTTTCTCTTGAGGGGTATAAATCTCTATCCGATACGAAAAATCAAACAGAGCTTCAGTGCGCTTGCGATCGCATATCAAGTTATCAAATGGCGAAAGCAACACCGTCTTGGGGGCAAATCCACCTTTTTCGATATATTCCAGCGTGGCTATATCATCGTGATGGAGATAATAAGTCCCTTTTATGTGCTTTGCTCCGTTCATCACATGAACAGGAATAATCACCCCATCATCGACTAATTTCATGAGGACATCTTCTAAATTTGGATAACGCCGACGGGTAAAATGCGCTTTAATATGCGCTGAAGTTGCTATGCCCAATGCACGAATCGCCTTTTGTACTGCTGTCATCACCACATCTGCCTCAGATAGCGGATGATGAGGCGCATCTGGTGGCAAGCATCGCGCCATCAAATCCCACAAGCGTTGATTGCCTTCGCGCCGAGCAACCGAAATAAGCCCTTTCATCCATAAATAATCAATCATCTTGTTCAATACCGAGTTGCCCGTCCAACCTGTAGATACACCACCTTTACCATTTGCCTCGAATGCCCGTGAGGGCAATGCCCCTTCATGATGCAACCGGTCGAGGATATGTGCTTGCAACATCGCGCCTTCATCCCCTAATGCCGAAAGCCATGACTGGATAGCACGACTTGAGCCTTCTCCATACACATTGCCATCTGGATATAAGTGCATCCAATGACGATAAATCGGGTAATCATCAGACAATACCAACGAGGCTTCATGCGCCCAATATTCAAACATGCGTTTTTGTGTATAAATAAAATCATGAAGCGTATCGGTATCATATCGCCCCACCCTGCTCCACATCACAATGTGATGACTTTTTGCGACTGCGCTGATGGGGTCGAGTTGCAAGCAACCCATCGCCGATACAATCGGCTCAAATGTGGTCACATTGTGGTGATGTAAATATTGCTTGGTGATTGCCAGTTGGCGCACATGTTTCACCTGTACAGGGCGTGGTGTGGTCATCGAATTATCCTTGTTGTATTGCCGATATCTGTCATCATTAAAGCACAAAGGTTCTAAATTGTCAATTTTTTAATGTGCATTTCTGGATGATAAACGTTATAATCGAATCAGGCGTTAATTATCCGAAAAGGAATGACACATGACGATAGATATGCCCCCCAGAACAACATTCGCCACCACCACCCGCGGATTAGACCGCAACAGCCCGCCGATGAAATTATTTGAAAAAGCAAAAAAGTATGGCATTTGGAATCCGAGTGATATTG
>PGTJ01000613.1 GCA_002794515.1 Phototrophicales bacterium | reverse complement strand
CCCGAACAGGATTAAAATGATGATACCAGCGATAATGCGATAATAACCAAAAACCATGAAACTATTCTTAGAGATATAACTCAATAACCAACGAATGGCTATCCATGCCACGATTCCAGATACCACTGCACCGATGAACAGATATATCAGATCATCACCTTGCAATTCATCGAGGCTGAAAATTAAGTCTAAAATGGTCGCACCACCCAACACAGGGATAGCCAAAAAGAATGAAAATTGTGTGATAACCGAGCGGCTAATTCCGTTGAGTAACCCGCCGATGATGGTCGCCCCTGCACGCGACACACCAGGGATGAGCGCCACCGCCTGAAAGATGCCAATGATGCCCGCTTGTTTGATGGTGATGTCGTTCATGGTTTGCTCTGACTTTTCTTCATGTGGATGACGTTCAATGAGGATGAAGATCATCCCACCAAGGATGAGTGTGATGGCGATGACCAACGGATTAAACAGGGTCTGTTTGATAAAATCGCGCAATAAAAAACCTAAGATTGCCGCAGGTATAGCCGCGATGATGATATTCATCCATAACCGTTGCACATTGCGGTCTTTATGCACGGTGGTGATTTGTTGGCGGATTTCGCCAAAATAAAAAATGAACACGGCAATTACTGCGCCAAGTTGAATGAATATCTCGAATGTGCCACCCAAACGCCCCATCTGTGAATTGAGCAAGTGCGAAAAGACGATGAGGTGTCCTGTGGAAGAAATCGGCAAAAATTCGGTAATGCCTTCAACAATGCCTAAGATGATGATTTTAATGAGTTCTTCCAATTGATTACTCGCTGGTTGATGATGTT
>PGTJ01000222.1 GCA_002794515.1 Phototrophicales bacterium | reverse complement strand
ATGTAGGGGTTATCTAGCTCCACCAGACCGGGGTCACCCACACCAGGAAGCATTTTCACCTCGACTGATACCGTTGGCGGGGCGATTTGTGCCACATAATCGCGCACCAATTCAAAAATGCGTTGTGGCTTCTGATGCGCCACCAACCGACAGGTGATTTTTGCCATCGCTTTCATCGGCAACACTGTTTTGATGCCATCACCCTGAAAACCGCCACCAATGCCATTCAATTCCAATGTGGGGCGTGCGCCGATGCGTTCACGGATGGTGAATTCTTTTTCGCCCCACACTTGTTTCACACCCGTGATAGATTTCCAATACTCATCAGATGGATTCGTCTTTTGCAATTCGGCGCGTTCTTCATCGCTGAGTGTTGCCACATCATCATAAAATCCGGGGACGGTAATCGTGCCATTTTCATCGTGTAATTTCGCCACAATTTCGGTCAGCGCCTGAATGGGATTATGCACCGCGCCACCATAACTACCACTATGCAAATCTTTATGTGGACCAACCACATGAATTTCAAAGCCGACCAATCCGCGCAGGGCATAGATGATGCTCGGTTGATCTTCTTTATCCATGCCCGTATCGGAGATGATACACACATCCGCCTTGAGCATATCGCGGTGGTCTTGGATAAATTTCACCAAATTGGGCGATCCAATTTCTTCTTCACCTTCGATGATGAGTTTGATATTCACGGGCAACTTGCCTTCGGTCTTGAGGATGGATTCAATCGCTTTGATATGGATGAACATTTGCCCTTTATCATCCGATGCGCCACGCGCCACCAATTTGCCCTTGACCTCGGTTGGTTCAAATGGCTCGTTATCCCAACCATCTTCTTTGATAGCAGGTTGAACATCATAATGCCCATAAATCAGCACCGTCTTGGCGTGTTCGCCCGCGCCGAGCCATTCGCCATAGACCACAGGATGCGATGGTTTTTGTGGGGTGTATTCCCCCGTGGGCATAATGGCGACATTGTTTAATCCTGCCCGCTTCATGTTATCGGCTATCCAATTCGCCGCCTCTTGAACAGCACCACGCCGTTCTGGGTCGGTGCTGATGCTGGGGATGCGGAGCAAATCTACCAATTGTTGCAAAAATGATGTGGCATTTTGATTGGCATATTCAAATGGAGTTGGCATGATACTGGTTTCTCCTGTGTGTTTTGCGGTTTCTAATAAAACATCTATGTGCATAGTTTATCTGGATGTGATAATCTGTGCTATAGTTGGTTGTAGATGGTTATATAGATAAAAACAGCGTTGCATAGGAGACCTGTGTGTTACTTTTCAACAATTTTGAACCAGCTTTTCTGATTGGGGCATTGCTGGGTGTCCTCATTGGCATGACCGTTCACGAATTTGCCCATAATTATGTCGCGCACCTCATGGGCGACCCTTATCCGAAACGGAGCGGACGGCTCACACTCAATCCATCGGTCCATATCTACTGGCCTGGGTTTATCATGTTCTTATTGCTCGGATTTGGCATTTTGGGGACTGCGCCCATCTCTGCCCAACGGATGCGGAATCCGCGTTGGGGATATTTAGCCGCCGTTGCCGCGGGACCGTTCTCCAATTTATTGGTGGCGATTGTATTTGGCATATTTTTCCGCATCCTATTCGGCATGGGACCAAATGCCACCTTCATTTTGCAAATGTTGTATTACATCATCATCTTCAATGTGTTGCTGTTCATCTTCAACTTGTTGCCGATGTATCCCATTGACGGTTGGCATATTGTGCTATCTTTATTACCAGCCGAACAAGCCTACTGGTGGAAGCGCAATGCCATGTATACGCAATACATCTTCATCGCGTTGTTGCTCTTGAGTTTTATTTTGCCACCTGGCTCGCCACTGAATATCCTCAGCCTTGTCCTCACACAACCGATGTTCGCCATTGTGCGAATCATCACGGGATTGCCCATAGGACTGTAATTCATGGCGGTGGCAACACGATTACAACAAGGGGTGCGGGCGCTGGTCGCCTTCACCCGTCAGGTCGATTATGACCTCGCAGGGCAATATCTGAACGATGCACAAATGGCGCTGTTCAAACGCATGAAACGCAGTGAACAATTACATAGCCTGAATGTATTGCGCCATTTAGGCAATCCAACGCATGATGTGGCGGTGGCGGCATTGTTGCATGATTGTGGCAAAACGTTGTATCCATTGGCGATATGGCAAAAATCGGTCGCCGTCATCATCCGCAAAATTGCCCCTGCGCGGTATCGGCGCTGGAGCAAACAATCGCCCGCCCATTGGTGGTATCGGGCTTTTGTTGTGGCAGAAAATCATCCCCAATGGGGTGCAGATTTGGTATCTCGGACGGGCGCATCGGCGCAAACGATATGGCTTATCGCGCATCATGCCGATAAATCGTGTCTATTACATGCGTATGGTAATGCCCTGCGTGATTTACAACGCGCCGATGATGTGAATTAGGCATATCATGCACATCATTCAGTATTTTTTTTGAAGGAAGGATTGTTATGGCAGATGTGAATGTTGCGATTTTAGGATTGAACCGGGTAGGGGCATCGTTGGGCTTGGCGCTCAAAAAATATTCGCGGCAAGGTGGCGCGCACAATTTTATCATCGCAGGATACGATAGCATCCCCCAGAATGTGAAGGTGGCGCAATCACTCGGTGCTGTGGATGATGCAAAAAATCGCCCTGAAGATGTGGCGAAAGGTAAAGACATCATCTTCATGACACTTCCCACTTATGAGGCAGGTGTTGTTTATCCACTGATTGCCGATACAATCAGACAGGGCGCGGTGATTTTCGATTTTTCTCCCAATAAGCAAAAAATGACCCTGTTGGCAGAGCGCCATATCGCCCCCAAAGGGCATATCATCAGCATGACCAGTGTCGTCAATCCCAAATACTTATATCATGGTGTGTTAGATACCGAACATGCCACGCCCGATTATTTTGAACGAGGTGCCATGCTCATCATGCCCAGTGTCAAGGCAGATAAAGATGCCATTGCCCTCGCCACCGATGTCACGGCGATTTTAGGCGCTGTCCCCCATTTTTTTGATGCGAGTGAATATGATGTCCTCAGCACGGCTGTTGACGGATTGCCCCCGCTCATCGGCGCGGTCGTTTTTTATAGCTTGCTCAAATCGTCTGGCTGGTCAGATATGGTGCGCGTCTCTAATCCCGATTTCGCCATGCTCACCCATTCGCTGTATGACCGTCATCCCGATGAATTGCGTGATGTGTGGATGAATGGCGCGACCGATTTAGCCCGCCATCTGGATACGATTATCCATAACCTGTCACAAATTCGGTCTGTCTTGTTGAATAAAGATGAAGTCGCGCTCACGGCATTTTTGGATGAAACCAGTGCCGAATATGAAATATGGTTAAATCGGCGCATGAAGCCCGAATGGGAGCTAGAAGAACAGACCAAGCCCGAAAATGCCACCGTGCGCGGGCTGATGCGGAGTATGTTGGGTAGTTTTGTGGTCGGTGGCGATCGAAAAGACAACAAGCAAAAGAAATAATTTACACATTGGTAACATATACATCATACATTGTTCACGCTTATTTTTTAACCTATAACCAGCAATCTCTGATGAGAGATAAATGGTTACAGGAGATGATGTATATGAAACGCACACGAATTTTCATGATTGCCATTGGGTTGATTGCCGTGTTGGTGGCGATTGTAGCGGGTGTATCTGCCCAAGAACAAACACCCGAACCGCCCGTCACCACCCAACAGACCCCATTTTTGGGTGTCTATTATGATGCGGGCGCAGAGACGCTCGAAATTCAAGTTATGCGCCCCAGCCCTGCATATATGGCGGGTTTGCGCGATGGTGATATTATCACCGCCGTCAATGGCGAAGCCGTCACCCCTGCCGATTTTGCCGATGTCATCGGTTCATTTGCCCCGAATGATGTCATCACTATCACCGTAGATCGCGCTGGCGAAAGTCTCGACTTTGAAGTGACGCTCGGCTTACGGTCGATGGTGCAAATTCGTAATCGTGGACAAGGCGATATGCCCATGTGGGAAGGTCAAATCCCACCCATGTTGGATGCCATCCCCATGCCATTTAATTTTGATATGCGTGGTATGATGGGTGGTGTTTTCTCGCCAACACAAGGTTATTTGGGTGTGACTTTCTTCAATATCGACTCGACATTGGCGCAAGAAAAAGGCTTATCGGTGACAGAAGGGGCGCTCATCACGGCTGTTGATCCCGAATCGCCAGCAGAGACGGCGGGCTTTTTGGTGGATGATATTGTCATCGCTGTGAATGGCGAACCTGTGGATGAAGAACGCACCCTTGCCGACCGCATGGTAGCATACGAAGCTAGTGATGAAGTGACCTTCACCGTGTTACGGGGTGATGAAACCCTCGAATTGGTCGCCACACTCGCCCAACGTGAACAACGCTTGTTCGGCGAATGGCGTGGCATGATGCCCGATTTTCGTGGCATGATGCCCGATATGCGCGGTGGCATGAGAAACCCGCGTGGCAATACCACAATCCCGTCAGACATACCCCCTGTCGAAGTCACCCCGAACGCCTAGACAGATAACGCATTATTCCCCTTTTTTGTATGCAATAAACT
>PGTJ01000696.1 GCA_002794515.1 Phototrophicales bacterium | reverse complement strand
CTCCAAAATCGACCGTGATTTTATAGGCGGGCTTTTTGGCGCGGGGGAATTCTTCGACATCTACAATCACACCGACACGCACATCAATTTTTTCAAAATCGGACCACGAAATAATCGGTTTTTGTTCCATCATCCCACCTCTGGTATACAAAAACACATGGCTAGGTGTATAGATGTTGTAGCCATGTGTCTTGTGATATATTCATCTAAAAAAGTTGCCGTGTTTAATTGGCGCGTTGGTGTTGTTGGCTGAGCGCCACCAATTTGGTGAATGTAGTGGAATCGCGCACAGCAATATCTGCCAAGACTTTACGGTCGAGTTCGACACCAGCGGCTTTTAGCCCAGCGATAAAACGGCTATAGCTCATGCCATTCAAGCGCGAGGCGGCGTTGATGCGGACAATCCACAATTTACGCATTTCGCGGGCGCGGAATTTGCGGTCACGATAAGAATACCAATAACTCTTGAGGAAGGCTTCATTGGCGCGTTTCCACAGTTTACTGCGGCTACCCCATTGCCCCTTCACCATATTACGGATTTTATTATGCCGTCTGCG
>PGTJ01000120.1 GCA_002794515.1 Phototrophicales bacterium | reverse complement strand
TTCTTCTTTGATGCGCTCGAAGATGAGGATGTTGCCATCGACTGCCGTGCCAATTGAGATGAGCAACCCAGTAATTGCGGGCAATGTCAAGGTGATTGGGATAAGTTTGATGAACAAAAAGTTCAGGATGATGAATACAACCAACGCGAGGTCGGCGGCGATGCCCGGGATGCGATAATACACAAACATGAAAATCAGCACAACAATCGCGCCGATAATACCCGCCCGCACACTGAGTTGTACTGATTCGTTGCCTAATGTCGCGCCGACAACCTCTGAACTTTCGACACGCAATGGGATGGCTAACGAACCAGAACGCAATTGCAACGCCAATTGTTGGGCGCTCTCTTGTGTAAAGTTGCCTGTGATGACACCTCCTGTATCTAATCTCGCTTGAACAGCAGGCGCAGATAATACAACACCATCTAACACAATCGCCATCGGCTCTTGGCTTACTGATGCTCTGCCGGTATATTCGCCAAAAATGCTCTGAAAATCGGGTTTGACTTCAAAACGAATGAGCCAACGATTGGATTGTGGATCAAACTCTGCCACTGCCGCCTGTAACCCATCACCCGTCATAACGGTTTTGAAGGGTTGACCATTCAATGGATTAACCACCGTTGGCAATGGCGCGATACCCATTTCTTCGAGCGTCAGACCTTGTTCGGCGGCGAGGCGTTGACGACCCTCATAATTTGCCAATTGCACATCGGTCAAAATGCGCTGTCCTTGTAACCGCCCGATATAATCGCGTAGATTGGTGAAATCGACAAATTCGAGCAATGCTGTTTGTTGAATGGTGCGGATAGCAGTTTCGGGGTCTGTCTCGCCCGGTAATTCGACCAAAATACGATTATTGCCTTGCGTCTGTACAGTCACTTCGATTGTGCCACTGGGGTTAATCCGTCGTGATACACTATTTGCCGTTTGCTTCAGATCTTCGAGTGTGAAGGCTTCTGGAGGCAATTCAGCTTGTAACAACACACGCAACCCGCCTACCAAATCTAACCCCTGTTGAAATTCAAACTTACCTTTGAATTGGGTGCAATCGGCTTGTGGATTGCGCTGACATTGCGCGAGCGCTTCTTGATCTGCGCCACGCAACAAAAAATCGGGCTTGGGCGTATCTGGCAAAATCAGCCAAACCGACCCGACCATTAATACCAAAATAAATACCAGCCAAGCATAGTGGCGACTCATTGGTCTGAACATCCTCCTTGCGTGCATGTTGAAATGCTGATTAAAAAATAATCAGACAAACGGGGTTAGTGTAGTCCTATCTTGATGATGTGAATAGGGACAAATATCAGCCTTGTGATGATGCTTCTTTTTGTAACCCCTTTTGGGCATTTTCTGCCACTTCTTGGGGATTGAAGGCTTGCATGATTGCCACATTCAACATGCGGACGCGTACACCATCAGCAATTTCGACAATGGTGATACCTGTCTCTGGATTAACCTCTATGACCTTGCCGATAATGCCACCATAGGTAATGACCTCGTCATTTTCGGCTAAACCACTCACAAATTTTTGACGTTTAGAAAAATCGCGCTGTTTGGGGAATGTCACCATAGACCACCACGCACCTAACCCCAACAACATCACAAATGCTAACAATGCAAACTCACCCATTCAAGTCTCCTCATGTTTATTTGCTTGATTAATTGCCGACTTGCTTCTAAAATAACAATCATTATACACGCCGATAGAATGGCATGGCAAAACCACTCATGCCACTCTGAATATGTAAAGGCAAAAAACATGAAAACACTCATGAGACTATTCAGCCTCATCGCACTTTCATTGTTGACCATTCTCCATACAGCCCCTGCCCCTGTGAGCGCAGGTCAATATCTACTCAGCAATAATGGTGATGGATTCAAGACATGGACAATTGTCGGCGAATCCACGTTGGTCATGAACGGATTCGATTTGCCCACATTTGGGCTAACACCACCGATCACTATCGATACCGTGCGGATGTCTGTGGCACAACCTGTCCCTGGTCAAGCCGTAGAAGCGGTTATCTATCAAGACTTCAATGGTGGCAATCCACAAGATGCTGTTTTAGTTACACGTCAGACCTTTTTTATCAACGATAGTGGGGTATTCATCGGCAGATTAAGCGCCCCAGTCACTATTACCGCACCAGTGGTGTGGGTTGGGTTTTATATGCCAGTGGGCTTCAAATTTAGAGGCGATTTGTCTGGCTCATCGGTACTCACCTATTGGGCATGGACACCCAACGGCACATTCGACCTGAGCAATCTCCGTAGCCCAGCCGTATTCGGACCGGGTGATGGTTCTGCGCCCGTCAATTTGAACATGGCGGGTATCGCCCGAATCACGGCAGAGATTACCCCATCCAATAACCAAGTGCCACGCGGATTAAATCCCGTCAGCACTGTCACCACAGGCTCGACAGGTACATCGCTCTCGACACAAATTATCGGCAGTTCAACAACCAATCTCAGCCCAATGGTGCAATATCCCAATTGTCCGGGCGTGTATTACGATACAGGCGATACATCGGTCAATTATGGCGGCGGCGTACAAGTTTTTTGTAGCACGGTTTATACCCATTTTGTCATCCCCGCGCCTGCTGGATTTGCACAACGGGGGTTGTTGCACGATATATCACTATATGGATTACCGCCAGAAAACCAATCGCCATTGCCCTTCCCCATCACACACTGCATCAGACCATTGGCAATTGATACCACAACTGCCATCATCGGTATTGCCTATGGCACACCACGCCAATGGGTTATCTTGCCGAGTGTACGCTTTAACGATTTGGTATGTGCAGAAATGCGCCATATCGGTTTTATCTCTTACTTTGTGCCACAACGATGAAGGATTTTTTTACATGCGTATTGTCGCTAACAATACCCTGATTAGACGCAACAGAAAAACAGCGACACGGCTGTTTTTCTTCAGTTTAATCATTTTGTTATTCGGTTTTTTTGTCGCCAATGCTCCATTGTTTGGCATGGGCGAGCCAGAGGATTTTACATCACAACTATATTTATTGGGGATGCCATTGGTTCTCGTCATCGGGTTTACATCCACGATGATTTCGGTGCGACTGACCAATTTATGGATACGCCAACCACGCCCAGAGGTAGTCATTACCGAAGCCTTAAAAGGCGCTGTTCATAAAAATTCGGCGCTATATCATTATCTACACTTCCCTGCCCGTCATGTACTAATTGCTCCACAAGGGGTATTCGTCCTCATCACCCGTTTTCAGGACGGAAAAATCACCGTGAAAGGTAAAAGATGGCGGGTGCATAAGGGTCCGATTGGCGCATTATTTACCCTATTTCGTTTGGATGGCATTGGCAATCCGAATTTAGATGCCGACCAAGCTGTGAGTTATATTCGTTATATCATTCAAGATTATGACGAGACCATCCCCGTACAACCGATTATTGTATTCGTAGACCCACGTGTCAGGTTGACCATTGAAGACCCCGTTATCCCCGTTGTTCATGCCGATAACAAACTCAAGCCCAATTTACGCGATTACATCAAAAGCCTGCCAGAATTGCCCCAATTATCGGGCAAGGCTTTAGAAGAATTCATCGAAGAATTTGAAAAAGCCACCACCAATGATGTAGCATAAAAAATGGGCGGGAAATACCGCCCATTTTGATATTTAGCCCATGCTATCCAGTCGTTGTTGCCATTTATCCACTAATTTTTGATAAGTCGCCTCGCTAATCTCGCCACTCATCAATTTCGCATCGAGATTATCTATCAACGCTTGAATTTCCTCTTTAGTCTGTGGATTGTTCGATGGGGCGCTGGTTGATGTTGACACAGGTTGTGGAACAGGTGCTGATTGTTGATTTTGATTATTCATCATCATCATTTGGTTCATCATCTGTTGCATCATTTGTTGTTGTTGGAGCAGTTGTTGTTGCAACGCAGTGACCTCTGCGCTTTGACCACCACCGCCACCCATACCGCCCATTTGCCCAGCCAATTGTTGACCCAGCCCAAAGCCGATGCCCGCCGATGCTAAATTGCCACCCCCTTCATTGCTCGCCGCCGCCATGCCAATATCCATGCGCTTTTGCATTTCATAAATTTCTTTCCACAAATCGAGTGGCACAATATCGCGCATTTCTTCAATAGGCATGGTGACAGTATCAAATGGATTCGCCTCTAAACCGTGAATTTTCATGCCAATCTCGGCGAATTTTTCATTGACCTTCACCAACATCGCCCCTTCAACCTCTTCGAGGACGGCGTTCGCTTCTAACAAATCTTGTGCGCCAGATTTGAGCAAAAGGCTGTTGATTTCGCCTAATAACATGGTTTGAATACGGTCTTTGATGTCGCGCATGGTTGTGAGTGGACGATTGATAGCATATTTTTTGAGGAACATCATCGGATCAGATATCGAAATATCCATCACACCGTGCGTGCGTAATAAGGTGATTCCCAAACCAGTATTGGTGCGTAAATATAAGGGTTTAGATGTCCCCCAACCGACTTGTGGCATATTCCGTAGGTTGATGAAATAAACATATGCCGTGAATGGTGTGCGTCCACTGGTCGCCAAGCCGATAATGCTCGATAAAATCGGCAAGTTGGCAGTAGATAACGTATGCCGTCCGGGACCGAACACATCCAACGCCTGCCCTGCCCGTACAAATACTGCCGCTTGGCTTTCATTCACAATCAATTGTGACCCAAACCGAAAATCGCCTTCACGGTCTTGTGGCTCACGCCAGACTAGCTCGTCATCAGCAACATTTACATGGTCAATAACATCAATAATACGTGGCATCACTCAATCTCCTTTAGATGGGTTTTTATAGGGTTTTGCTCAGATTGGTCAACACTTCGTCACGCAAATCATAGGCATTGATGGCTTCTGTAGCCAAATTTTCTAAATCCCATATGACTTGCTCCAAATTCTCTTTGTTCAAGATGGCTTGTTGTAGCGCATCCAATGCCACATCAAATTTATCTGCATAACCGATGTGTGCTTCGTCAAAGGCATAAATTCTTTCGAGTTCTTCTGCACCAATTTTCATCTGTCCCCACATCCCCGAATAACCGGGTGCTTCGGTGAAAATTTTATCTCGATACAATTGCATTTTGCCTTTGGCGGCGCGAGTACGAGACATATACGACAAACCACCCGGCAAATCTAAAATCAATTTTTCGAGTTGGATAAATCGATTGATGCGCTTATCTAACTCGCCAGTGATATATTCGCGCAACATCCGATCGGCAGTCCGACGTGCTTGCAAATCTTGATACCCCTTAAAACCGGGCAATCGGGCGATAAGGCGTTCAAACGATCCACGTTTGCTCACAATTTTTTCGTATAATTCAGACATTCGCTATCCACCTTTCAAGTCAAGAAATATTCTGTACCACAATAGGGACACTGGACGGTGCCTTTGCCCACCAATCGGATATCGCCACCGCAATTTTTGCATTTTTGCAAGTCGCGTAATTGTTGAGCATCCGCAGAAAATAGTCTGCCATCTTTCCAGTTGACATACCCGCTAAAGACTTGTAGACCGACCAATTGATGCACCATCTCGCGCACCATATCCACTTTTATCCCCATTTCGATGGCGACTTCGTTCACACCCACTTCGCCACGACTTTTGACAATATCCAATAATTGCCGTTGTTTTTGCATGATGGATTCTTGTTCGGCTTCTTGCCCGCCTTTGGTGTATAGAAAAAATCCAAAACCCATCAATGGTGCAACGATAATAAATACCAAACCCGCGCCGAGTATTGTGCCACCCATCGTTGCTTCGGGTTGAGATGAGCGCACCGCAAGGAACAACCCCGCTAGTGCGGCAATACCTAACCCAATCACCATCAAAATAATGCCTGTTAATCGTCCTTGATTCATCGAACAATGTCCTTTTTATTGATATGTATCAACCAAATCCAGAAGACCCGCCCCCACTAAATCCGCCGCCACTAAATCCGCCACCACTCCAACTCGAACCCCCGCTCGACCAACTACCACTTGACCCGCTAGAAGCACTTTCTGGGCGACTATTAAACGCCTTCGCCGCCGATTCAAGCATATTTGATAAGCCTGTGGAGAGCGACTCCAAGCTCGATGAAAACCCTTTCGCCATATCATCCAACCCACCACCGCCTGCACGGGCGAGTTCGCCGGGCAACATATCCTCTGCTTTGGGCAGAGGCGTTCCTGCCTGATACCCACGACTATAATACCCACCGCGATAGGTGGGATAATACCAAATGGGCGCAGGGACATTATCTAATTGGCTGAAGCGACGAATCCATGCCCGATCGACACCAAATGCCACCGCATAGGGCAAATATGCCTCGAACTGGTCTGTGACCATCCCTGCTTGTGCATATTTATCTAAATTTTCTAAATAACGACGAAATGCGTCCCATTTAGCCGCCTCTTCTGCGCCAATTTGTGTTTTGCGGGGCATAAAATTGCCACCGATCATAAACGCCAATGCACCCACAAATAACGCCGCAGGAAAACAGAAAAAGGTAGCTGTATATTCAGAGATGACCAAAATGCCCACCAGCAAGGCGGCAATTGCCAGCATCAACAATCCACCCCCAAATCCACTCGAATATAAATTGCGGATTGTGTTGGGATTGGCAACGACCAACTTGCGGTTGACCAATTCTTCATATAAATCGCTCTGCAATTCGGGGATGTATTGATAAAACTTATTTTGGAGCGATTTCATCGGCTTTTCGAGTTTGCCACCAAAAATGCGTTTGATGATGGCTTTTTCAAATTTGAGCAAATCATCAATAGGCTTATCGGTGCGCTTAAAGGTGATTTCGCTGGTGATTATGCCGAATGTTCCTTTTTTTTCGTCTTCTTCGATGACGATATACCCTCTGCGTGCTAAATCGATGACTGTAGATAGCACATCACGCAAATCGGCGTGTTCATCGACCAACGTCCCAACAACGGCGGGGGGCAAATCGCTGGGTGGCTCAGATAAATATTCAGGGATGATGCCAACTTTTGGGTCTTTGCCCCGTGTATACCATAAGGCATACACTGCCAAAGGCATAGCTATGACAATCAACAACGATACACCAATAATGCCTAAATCAATCAGTGGTTTCTGATTTTCTTCAAAATCTCGCCGTCTATCGAAATCGTCTTGCCATGCAGGTTTGCGGGCATTTGGATCGTGTGGATATTGCAAGCGAATATCGAAATAATCATATGCGCCAACACCATTTCGTGATGTGGCAACGACCAATGTGGTATTCACACGGATATCCGATGTCGCCCCATAGGTGACAATCGGG
>PGTJ01000295.1 GCA_002794515.1 Phototrophicales bacterium | reverse complement strand
GCTCTAACACATTGAGAATACAATCGCGGATTTCGATGAACTTTTGGATGAGTTTTGGCTCTTTTTCGATAGGGGTTGGCTCGTAAAAATATTTGCTGACCGATTCGGTCGGCGCGAGCGCCCCATCTAAAAGGCGGATGATCTCTGCCAATGTGATTTCATGGGGTTCTTTGGCGAGCCGATAGCCCCCACGTTGTCCCTTAAGGCTTTGAACATATCGCGCCCGCTTGAGCGTGAGCAGGATTTGTTCTAAAAATTTAGGGGGAATGCCTTGTGCGGTGGCAATTTTTTCGACCGAAACAAATTCATCATTCCCTAAACGGGATAAAAAGACCAGTGCTAAAAGCGCATATTCGCTACGTGATGTTAATTTCATAATTAAAAATCTTTTTTTGATTAATCCTATGGGGATTATCATGGTGATATGATAATTTGTCAAGTAGCGAGATAGGATATAGATTGGCTATGCACAATTATGGCAATGCGCCTTATAATCATAATAGACATGGAAAGAAACCGAAGTGAGCGAATGGTGTCGGATACACAATCTATACAGTTGAATACAGTGGCTGTCTCGCCAAAACGCATTCCACGCCCAAGATTGGGGAGATGGGGTGCGATTCGAGAATTATTCGATTTAATCGTGCTGGTGGGGGCGATTTATGCCCTTGTGAATTTATCGACCGTACGTTTTGTCGTGCGTGGCTCTAGCATGGAGCCGACCTTCCATGATGACCAGTTACTCTTGGTTAGTCGTATAAATTACCTGCTCTCAGACCCACAACGTGGTGATATTGTGGTGTTTCATTACCCGAATGCGCCGACAGAAGATTATATCAAGCGGATTATCGGCTTACCTGGCGAAACCGTTGAAATTCGTGACCAAGCGGTTTATATCAATGGCGTAAAGTTATATGAGCCTTATATCAAAGAGCCGTGTATGACATATAGTTGTCCCGATAAAACGTGGCAATTGGGCGATGATGAGTATTTTGTCATGGGCGATAATCGCAATCGGAGTAGCGATTCGCGCTCATTTAATGGTGTAAAACGCCAATTTATTGTCGGTGAGGTGGTGATA
This sequence comes from Phototrophicales bacterium, assembly GCA_002794515.1. Lineage (GTDB taxonomy): Bacteria > Chloroflexota > Anaerolineae > Aggregatilineales > Phototrophicaceae. The sequence continues at coordinate 2,279 of PGTJ01000295.1, read as the reverse complement.
CGCTATTGGCCCCCCTCTGATTGGGGCATTGTCGATAGCATTAATTTCCCCAAACCGTGAATGAGGGTATAATTATTTTATGGAAGCAATAACACCCGCACCTATCGTTGAGGATATGCCGAAATTACCCCGCCCACGTATTGGGCAATTTCGCGCTGTTAAAGAAGTGATCAGCACATTGCTATTTTTGATAGCTGTATTCACCTTACTGCAATTGGCATTACCGCGTTCTGAGGTGCATGGACGGAGTATGGAGCCGACGTTCGTTGAGGGACAGCGACTGATTATTAGTCGTATCAATTATATGCTCGGCGATCCACAACGGGGCGATATTGTGGTATTTAATTCGCCACAAGCGCGTGATGATGATCCCTCACTCATCAAACGGGTGATTGGCTTGCCCGGTGAATTGGTCGAAATTCGTGACCGTGAAGTGTATATCAATGGAGAACGGCTCGATGAACCATATATCAAAGAGCCATGTACACGCCAATGTCGTGATCGCCAATGGCAATTAGCCAATGATGAATATTTCGTCATGGGCGATAACCGCAATGTAAGTAACGATTCGCGGGCATTCGGTCCGATTAAGCATAGTGCCATTATTGGTGAGGCATTGTTTCGGTATTGGCCCCTCAATGCGATCGGATTTATTCATCGAGTCAATGCAGATTAAAGAGGTGAACCATGATGGAGTCTTTTGAATGTCCCAATTGTATGGTGGGGCGGTGTCGGTTAGAACATCAAACCTTTGTGACGCGCTATGGTAAGGGCATCTTTTGTGCGCCAAATACCGAAGTTTATGTATGCGATATGTGTGGCTATCATGAATTACCACATCGTGTATTAACACTGTTCGATAAGTTATTAAAACCACCAGATACCAATTATACGCAATCACCAAGTTCATCGGCAATATTGAGCGAGAAGACGAATCTGAAAAAATTATCACGCATGTGATGAAAGGTGATAAGGGATGGTACGGGTATTGGTGGTTGAGGATAATCGAGATAACATGATGCTCATCCAAGATTTGTTGATGGTGTTACGATACGAGGTCATCACGGCATTAAATGGGATCGAGGGTGTCGAGAAGGCGACTAGCGAACTTCCCGATTTAATCCTGATGGATTTATCGTTACCCGAAATGGATGGATGGACAGCCACCAAGACGATCAAAGCGAACCCGATTACGGCACATATCCCCATTCTTGCTCTCACTGCCCATGCCATGGTTGGTGATCGAGAAAAAGCGATTGATGCAGGATGTGATGATTACATCAGCAAGCCAATTAATATTGTCGAACTACGGACGAAACTTGCGTTGTACTTGCCGAATGTATAATAATTGACCGAACAACATCTTGACGTAAGGCATCGATTTTGATACACTTATACCTGTTGCAAATAACATGGTCCCATCGTCTAGCGGTCTAGGACATCACCCTTTCAAGGTGAGGACACGGGTTCGAGTCCCGTTGGGATCATCAACATACTGTTATACTTCCCCTTACTCGGCATCCCCGTTATCAACAGCATTATGTACAACTTGACATAGTTTTTTTGTATTGGGTACTGGTTGTGGCATAATTGAGTTTTATATATGAATTTCGCAAATGAAAGATGTTGCATATGCCACAAACAGTGCTTATATCGACACTGGGGGCAGAACCCCAAGTGGTGACATTGGCGTTGGATGCCCTCATTGCCATGAATATGATCATCGATCGTGTGGATGTGGTGCATACACATCCCAATTATGAACCCATTTCGAGTGCATTAAAACGATTACGACAGGTGTTTATCATCGATAAAGTATATGGTGCTATCCAATATGTGACTTATCCCCTAATGGGTGATAATGGTGTGTTAACCGATGTTATCACGAGCCAAGATATTGAAGATGCGTTTAATAGCTTATATACTCTCATTCGACAACATAAACAATTGGGTAATACGATTCATCTTTGTATTGCTGGAGGCAGAAAGACTACAACGGTTTTTGCTCTGTCTGTTGCCTATGCCTTATTTGATGATACTGATTATATTTGGCATTTAGTGAGTCATCCAAGCATTATTCAATCGAAGGCGATGCATGCCTCGACAGGTGTGCAACTTATTTCCGTCCCCTTTCTCAACTCCCCAGTGGATGATGACCAAAGACATCATGCCACCACCTTCTTGAATCATGTGTTGACCGATGTCGAACGCGAGATTGTCACCCTCATGATACGTGAAGGCTTGACGAACAAAGAAATTGCCGATCGCCTGTATAAAAG
>PGTJ01000736.1 GCA_002794515.1 Phototrophicales bacterium | reverse complement strand
GCTCGCCATCACCTGATCGCCGCACCTTGACTCCTGTCGATATTAATCTCAAAGAAGTCAAAGATACCAACGGCATCCCGATTGATACTTTCTATTTGCGGTTTGCTGTTTTAGTTCGCTCCAACACCGATGCGGCTTGGTCAAATCGTCCGGGATGGTGGATAGATAATATTCGCTTGCATCGTAAAGGTGTAGACCGATTCTTGGATTATCCATTCTATGATGGTGCAGAAGAAGGCATCGATAACTGGTTGCCATCGGGTCAATGGTGGCGTGTCAATAATATGAGTTATCGTGGCACACATTCCTTTACCGATAGTCCTGGTAGCAATTATGCAAACAGCACCAGCCACAATATCCGTTTGATTCGGGCGATTGATTTCCGCAACGATACGCCCGATAACCTCGCCGCTACCGACCGTAACCCCGCTGGCGGGAATACCGACCGTCATCCGACCGAT
>PGTJ01000538.1 GCA_002794515.1 Phototrophicales bacterium | reverse complement strand
TCATCTGCCAGAAGCAGGGCAGGGTTATTCGCCAATGCGCGAGCCAGCGCCACTCGTTGTTGTTGACCACCCGATAATTGCGTTGGACGGTGGTGCAATCTATCACCCAAGCCGAGCATTTCGAGCAATTCTTTTGCCCGCTTTTGTGGATTAACACGCCCTTTTTTCGAGAATTGTATTGGCAATGCCACATTTTCCAGCGCCGTTAAGGTGGGGATGAGGTTGAAAAATTGGAACACAAAGCCAATTTTTTCATTGCGGATGGTGGTCAATGCCCGTTCTGATAAATTGGTGATGTCGATGCCATCAATCCATACTTTGCCCGATGTGGGGTTATCTAACCCACCAATCATGCCTAATAGGGTGGATTTACCACTGCCAGATGGTCCGATAATCCCCAAAAATTCGCCCTTTTTGACGCGCATTGTCACACCGCGCAGGGCATGAACGGTGACTTCGCCACTTTTTAGGTCTTTCTTCACATCTTGTACATCCAAAACAATATGATTGTCGTTCATATGGTGTTTATGCTCCAATTGGTAGAAACCTGTTCATATCATAATGTACGCAAAAATCATGAAAGGGTTGTGAATGTTTTGTTATGACTGATTGTGGACTTTTGTGGACTGTTATAGAATGATAAGGACGTTTATAACTTTTTATGAGGTGAATAACATGGGTAAAGATATTTGGTTGGTCGGTGGTGCAGATTTAGTGGCACAATTCATCGAACACAACCTGATAGATGAATATCATATCAGCATCATACCCGTTGTTTTGGGACGTGGAATACCTTTATCCAAAGGGGCATCACTAGAAAAGTCGCAATCGGTCAAATTGGATACGGTTAAATCGTATCCCAATAGCGTAGTGCAGGTGATTTATCATCGCTAATAAACCCACGCCACGCCTTCGCGCATGACCACTATCACCAGTAGGGTGACGAAGATGAGCGCAAGCGATACGATCAAAAGTGGGTTGCCCGCAGGTTGGATATATGCCGCCATTTGATCGTGTTTGAGTGGCTTAGATAAAATCTGGTTGGGGTTATTGAGCCTCATCCATATCAAGATGATGATGAGGGTGATGATGCTCAACACACAGCCAAATGTTTGGATATGCGTTAAACCATAATGCAATCGCAAAATGTGCGTCCCAGCAGGGATGATATCGGTGCGGATGAAGCCAAAATCGCCCGATGGCGCGATGCTCATCGGCGTATCATCCAATGTG
>PGTJ01000792.1 GCA_002794515.1 Phototrophicales bacterium | reverse complement strand
CGATAGAGTTCGGTTTTAATCTATTACATCACGCCACAAAGGTGAATAAAATCATCGTCATGGCGATGCCAATGAGCGTGCCAGCGATAACTTGCGCGGGTGTATGACGATTCAGCTTAATCCGCGCCAAGCCAACAATAAGAATTAATGGGGCGATAATTAGCCCGACTGTCCAACCGAATAACAAACCACAAGTCACCGTCGCCCCTGCGATGCAAATGGCGTGAATGCTGATTTGCCACATCATGGTGATGCCCAACATCACCCCCAATTGCACAAAACTGAACAGAGCAAATGCGGGCATGACGCTGGTGGTAGCCACAAGGCGCAACAAGGCGAAGGCGATGCCACTGCCGAGCATCGT
>PGTJ01000340.1 GCA_002794515.1 Phototrophicales bacterium | reverse complement strand
ATCTTGATAAATGTATTGACTAAGCTCCTGATAAATAAATTTGCCCCCACTAACAAAACAAATCGTTGATTCGATGGGACATGCCGAGAGGCATAACGTCCAGCCGCGACAAGCCCTTTGAGATTAGGATTAAACCCTCGCAAATCGATAATTAAATCGACAGGATGCTCGACTGATGAAATCAGTTCAAAGCGTCTTTTGACACCCTCATAATAATCATTATAAGTGACTTCTCGACCATAAGTCTGACGCACAATTGTTTTTTCTGCATTATCCCATTCAACATCAATTGGCATAACTCTTCAACCTCAAAAATATCGCTTGAAAGAGCGCATACTTTTGAAATGATTATAAGACGTTTTTAGAAATATACACGCATATCATATACAATTATTTACATATTACAGTCCCAATTGTTTGCCCGCATTCCAAAATTCGTCCAATTCCTGTAAGGTGAATGCGGTGAATGGTTTGCCACTTTGGGCGACACATTTTTCGACATATTCAAACCGCCGAAAGACCTTTTCGTTGGCTTTCTTGAGCGCCAGTTCGGGGTCAATTTTCATCCATCGCGCCCAATTGACCATCACAAAGAATAAATCACCCACTTCTTCTTGGAGATGTGCCGCATCACCTGCTTGTTGGGCTTGCAGTACCTCATCTAATTCCTCACGGATTTTATCCACCACGCCCGACACATCCGACCAATCGAACCCGACACGCGCCATACGGTCTTGATATTGTGTGGCAACCATCAGGGCGGGCATCGATTTTGGCACACCTGCTAACATGCTCTCGAATTGTCCATTGGCATCGGCTTTTTCTTTGGCTTTAATCGCCTCCCAATTGGTGACGACCTGTTCGGCGCTATCGACACTGACTTCATCGGGCTTCCAGACGTGAGGATGCCTGCGGATCATCTTGGCGTTGATATGGCGCAAGACATCGGTCATATAAAATTCGCCGTCATCGATGGCAATTTGTGTGTGCAACACCACTTGGAGCAGTAAATCACCCAATTCTTTCGCCAATTCTTGCGGGTCGTCATCTTCAATGGCTTGAATCGCCTCGTATGCCTCTTCGAGCAGATATTTGATGAGCGTTTTATGGGTTTGTTTTCTATCCCACGGACAGCCTTCTGGCGCACGCAGGTGGGCGACAATCTCTTGGAATTGCTCAAAACTCGACATATTGCCCAGAGCAGGCACATATAACGATGTGGTGATGCCGATGCGCTCGCTGTGGTCTATCTGATGCAGGGGAATTTTTTCAACATGCACAGCCGATGTCCCTGCGCCATGAATGAGCATGACTTGAAATTCATCTGGATATTGATTCATCAGCGTCAATTTCACATCAGAAGCCACCAAACGGTTATAAATCTGTCCGATGATGGCGGGGTAATCGGGATTAATCGGCGGATGGTGCATGGTGACTAAATCGAGACCATCCAGTATTTGTAACCCATTTTGGGCATCATAACCGATGAGCTGTAACATCGGTTCGATGTAACTGATGCCGTTAATCACTTGGATGGTGATATTTTCGGCTTTGGCACGCGAGATGAGTTTTTGGGTGGTCGCCTCGCCGACAAATGGGTCACCAGGGACGGCATAGGCAATATCGCCGGCTTTGGCGGCGGTGATGAGGGTGTCGACAATGGTATCGTAGACGGTCTCGAATGTATCGTTGGCATTATACACATCATCAAATGACCGATACTCTGCACCTTTTGGCAAGCACGGCACACATCCGTGTTGATTGGTGCGGAGATACACCGTCTTGGCTTGTTCGAGCGCACGCCATGCCTTGCGCGATAAATCGTCAATATCGCCCGGTCCCAGTCCGATAATGGTGATGGTGGTCATATACAATTGCCTCGCAGACATATCATTTTGTCACAATTTTGGATGATAAGATATAATCGTAAATTATTGGATAACAACGGCAACATCATAAAGGATACCCGAAATGCCAATCTACGACTTTTTGAAGAGCATTCGACAAACACTTAACAATATTTTAGATGACATTTTGAATTTGAAGAACATCGAAAAATATTTGGTGGCGGGTTTTGCCATCGTCTTCGCCGTTTTGGGCTTGTTCGGTGATATTATCCCCGATGATTATAAGGTGAGTGTGGGGTTGGCGGCGTTGGGCTTATTGGTCTTTAGCACCAGCCAACGTGAACGCGATAAGCCGATTGAACGCTTGCTGAATCGGCGCAAAGATTTGCCCGCGCTCACCGAAAGCATCAAAAACACGACCGAATTATGGATTTATGCACCATCGGCGACCAATTTTTTAGAAGATGCCAATCTGAGCCTGATAGAAGAGCATATTTTATCGAATAAAAAAGGACATTTTCGGGTGATTATCCAAAACCCCGATGAACACGAGGCGGTCAACATCCTCATCAAACATTTGGATGAAGGCATCACACGGCAAAATAACCAACCAATGCCCGAAGCGATCGCCAAGACGAAATTGCGTTTAGAAAAGCTGGGCAAACGGGAGCATCATGGCAAATTGAGTTATGGCTTTTTGAATTATGGATTAGGATTTAGCCTTGTGGTGTTCAATCCGAACCGACATGACGGGTATATCATCCTCGAAATTCACGGCTTCCAAAATGAATATACGCATGACCGTATGCACCTGCGTATCGAGCGACAAGAATCAGAAATCTGGTTCGATTATTGGATTAAACAGATGGACTTCATCTGGGAAAAGGCGGTTAATCGCTACCAGAACAAATAAAAATCCCCCATATGGGGGACTTTATGATGCACTTAACGTTTGGTATAGGT
>PGTJ01000510.1 GCA_002794515.1 Phototrophicales bacterium | reverse complement strand
TTCGAGGCATCTCGCGCTCAAATCGAGGCGCAACGGGCGTTAGCCTTAGCAGAAGCCGCTCAATTGGCAAATCGTATCGCTGGGGATGACATTGCGGTGGGCATGGATGACATTTTTGCCCGTGTGGCAGAAGATGCCAATTTCGATCGCTGGTTGCTGATGCGCGTCAGCGAGACCGACCCCGATATGCTCGAAACATTAGTCGGCAAAATCCCAGGTTTTGATGAGGCAATCATTGGATTGCAGTATAATCTCTATTTTGAATTGCCCATGATTGATAGCCTGCGTCGGGGTAGCACACTGCTCATCAACGACCCTGCCCACTATCCGAGTGTGGTGATGATGGATGATGCCGTCAAAGAGGGGATTATCTCCTTTTTTGGCAAGCATATCGCCACACCCGTCACACTCGCTGGTCAACGTTATGGGGTTATCATGATGGGTCGTAGCCTTGATGCTGAAGATTTAGATGTGCGTGACCAACAATTGGTCGAGACGCTTGCCACGCAAGTCTCTATCGCCCTCGAAAATCGCCGTTTGTTCCGCCAAACACAACAGGAACAGCAAAACCTCAAATCTATCCTCGAAACGTTACCCGCAGGTGTGTTGGTACTCGACCCAATCACCCTCATCCCCATGCAGTTTAATCAACAAGCACAGGTGTATTTGGGGCAAGAGATCGACCCGCTCACCCCATTCACCATCGAAAAATATAACCTCTATCGTACTGGGACGCAATTGCTATATCCACAAGAGGAGATGCCCATTTTCTTGGCATTGGCAACTGGCGAAGAAGCGGCGACGGATGATGTGGCGGTGATTGTCGATGATATACAGATTGATTTGTTGGTGAATGCCGCGCCGATTAAAGATGAAAATGGTGGCATTAAACAAATTGTTGTGGCGTTACAAGACATCACCAGTTTGCGGACACTCGAAAATACACTCCAAGAAAACCTGCGCGAGACGGTATCGTTATACGAAGCGCAACGCCAATTGGCAGAGGCGGTTGGTCTGAGCGATGTGCTGGATGTGGTCATCACCCATTTGGGCTTACAACAGCCAACGGATGCCTATATCCTCATGCGTGATATTCATCAGAAGCCGACCATTGTGCGTGCCTACGTACAATTACTCGATTCTGCCGACCCATTCATCCCATTTTTGCAAGATTCTGATAATGTGCTTATCGAAAATATCGCTGATGCCAAAAATATCACCGATACATACAAGCAATTCTTGATAGATGCTGGTATTTTCTCGTTCCTGACCATGCCTATCCGTATTTCGACCAGTGATAAGCCGTATGCGTGGTTAGTGATTGTAGATGATAAGCCCGATGGCATTGGTTTGGATGATGAGCGTGTTTATACACAATTGCGTGATGTATCTGCC
>PGTJ01000093.1 GCA_002794515.1 Phototrophicales bacterium | reverse complement strand
TTGTATAAGCAAATGGGGGATTTGCCCCCCCATTTTTTATTCTGCTGGTGTGTTCCCCTGTAATAAGCTGGCGGGTAGATAATACAACACGAAACCTTTTTCGATCGAGGCGGGGAATTCGGTATAAAACGGACCCTGCAATTCATCACCAAAATGGGCTTTGAGGCGCTCAATATTCAAAATATCGATCGGTGGCAAATAAAAGGCATGGTCGATGATGCGTGTTAGCCTTTGTAGATATTCATCGGTGAAATCGGCGGGTTTCATGGTCACAGCGCTCATCTCCACACCCCTATCGCGGGTGAGGAAGCGCAAAATGTTATGGGCATCGGGCGAATACATGGTCGGAAAATCGACAATATGTATCCGTGTGCCATCTGGAAACCCGACCGAGCGATACAACGCATCTTCAATATCATAATTGCGCCCTCTGTCATCGCGGAATTGGACATTGAACAAGGGCAGGTGATAGCTGAAATAATAAACTGTCTGTGGGATGATGATGAAACACACCATCGCCGTTGCCATACGGTTGCGCCATTTTTCGTCGTGTATCATCAGGCTATCGCCAATCAGCACCGCGCCTAACCCGATGATGGTCGCCAATGCCGGTAATTCCACTACATATCGCGCCGAAATCCGACTTTCTTCTAAGAATACATTCCCAAACCATGTCATGCCTATCCACATCACCATCAGCGTTGCGCCGATGACGTATTTCGCTTGGAATATGCCACCGAAAAGCATCAGCCAAAGCGCGTAAAATCCGCCGATGAGAAAGAATGGGATGTGCAAGCCGATCACAAATGAGGTATCACCACCATAATAGACTTGTGATTCGGGTATCGACACATGAATCATCAGACTTTCGTATAAGCGATTCGCCACATGTTTGGCGAGATTTTCTGGCGATTCCAGTTGGCTCGCTGTCCGATGCGATACCCCCGCAGTGTCTAATCGTTTCGCAATGCTCTGGTCACGGGCGATGAGCGTATAATACACTGGTGTGCCAACACATATCGCCACCACCCATAACAGAATCCCTGCTCGCACAATTGGCATGGGGTTGACGGTCGATAGTTGCCCGATGATCGCTCGGCGTTTGGTGCGGTTGAATATCGATACTGTCAGCATGGGGCGGATATGGCGCACATATGCCCACCCGCCAATTAACCCCAACCACCCCAATGTGAGCGCAGGGTATAAAAATCGCCCACCCTCATAAAAATATTGCGTCAATCCCAACATTGCCCCTGCCCAGATGAAATTGGCGCGCATTTGATGCGGGCGTTTGAACCCTCTGGCGATGAAATAAAAGGTCAATGTGCCAAAAAGTGGGTCGGCGATGTTATTCAGCCCTAAGCGACTGAATTGGATATGGACGGGCAAGGTGGCGAATGTCGCCATCGCCAAAAATGCGATGCGCCGATTGAACAATTCGCGCACCAGCAGATACAACGCCAAGACGGTCGCCACACCCATGATCACACTCAAAAAACGCAACCCGACTAAATTCCAACCAATTAGCTCGACAAAATGCCACTGCATGTAGGGGAATATATATGGAAATGCCGCCACTGAGCTGAATGGTATGAGCAAATCGATATTCATATTGGTGTTGAAGTGCAACACTGGGTTAGAGAAATGGATTTCATCGACCCATAGGCGCACTGTTGTTTCGAGTTCCCATGTGCGGGCGATGGTGGCGATGATAAGGATTGCCCCAACGCCGATGATCTCCAAACGCGGGATGCTGGCGAGATGTTGCGAAAATGTCTTCTCGTGGATGCGAACGCGTATCCGTTTGGGTTTGCCATCGCGCCCTGTCTTTTCTTCCCATACATAACGCCATCCTGCCAAGCCATACGCCAATGTAAAAATGCCTGCTATCCACAACACAAATTGATGATGCGAAGAGACAACCAACAATTCGCGGATGCGGAAAACCTTGCCATTGATTTCTGCTAATAATGCCAGTAACGATATGCCGAGTAGCACAAATTCCCAACGGGTGGCGATGTACACCCGTTGCGCTGGTGGGGTGGGGGATGATGCCACCGCAGGTGTGATGCGATTCCACATGACCAACAAGGCTAATAACAGGATTAATGACCCTAATGATGCCCATAATCCGCCCTCATCGGCATATGAATGCTTGCCCACATTGAAATATATGGCGCTTACGCTCATCGCGCCGATTGCGCCACACATCAACCACCGCACTGCCCAATTAGATATGAGCAGACGCTCCATAATTTTCATGACCAAAATGCAACACCTTTCAGGTGGTGTAGATGCTACCTGTTTATTATAGAGGATATTTCATGAGGATTGTTACAGCCAATCGCCTAAAATAACAGATGATGTGTTATAATTCACATTTGTGTGGAGGTTTTGATATGCCAAATTCGCCGATTCAACAGACAGACCCGCCTGTGCGGTTGCTCGCCAAATTCACCGAATTATTCCCCAAAACAGAACCGACCTATCTGTTTCAGGCAGGGCGGGATATGTGGATGGCGGGGATTTTGTCTGGCACAGACGAATATACCATCTATTCACCCGATAACAACGATGGCAAAGCCACCTTCACATGGCGCACAGCCCGCAATAAGCGCACCGTGCTGAATCGCCCATTGCCCAGTTGGTCGCGCTATGCCGCGGGCGTGGTGGTGATGTTGGCGAATGCTGGATTGACATTACAAGGTGTGCAGGTGGTGATTGTTGGTGAGCAGGCGGTGGGTCCGCGTTATGATTACGATATGGGCATGGCATTGGCGGCGCTATGTTACACCATCCAGAATTATCCCTTTCGTCAGGAACATCTTCATGAACTGATGGAACAAGTGCGCCGCGAATATTTGGGGAGCTAATCCATCCCGCCATCCACAGCTATACACGCCCCTGTGATGAAACGGGCGCTATCCGATAGCAAAAACAGCGCCATATTCGCCACATCCTCGGGTGTGCCGACATGCCCCATGAAATTTTGTGATGATGATGGGATGTCGTTATCGACAATATTGCCCACGGCAATCACATTCACCCGCACATTTTTGGGCGCGAGTTCACGGGCGAATTGCTTGGTCATGGCGACCACACCACCCTTGCTGGCGATGTATCCGACACCGCTCGCCAATGTATTGGCACTGTGGGTGAAATTCAAAATCACCCCGCCACCATCATCCGCCATGACACGGCTAATGAGCTGGCTACAAAAGAACGCGCCCGTCAGGTTCACATCCAATTGCCTGCGCCAATCCCATTCATCCACTTTATTTATCTCGCCTGTTTTATACACCCCTGCGGCGTTAATCAGGTAATCGACCCGCCCGAATGCCTCGCGGGTGGCTTCGATGAGCGCCGATACCTGAAAACGATTGCTCACATCACCTTGCATCGCCATCACCCGTCCGCCCATTTGCTGAATGCTCTCTTCGATTGTGAACACATGGTCGGGGTTTATATCATTCACCCCTACCGCGCATCCTGCTCTGACCAGTGTTAGCGCAATCGCCTTGCCGATGCCCATGCCTGCGCCTGTGATGATAGCTGTCTTGCCATTAAAATCGAATGTGACCATCCTTTATTTTTTCACCTTTTTCTCGTGCAAAATGCGGGTGATTTGTTCAATGTGGTTCACATCATGTGTCCCGACTTGCATACAAGACCGTGTGAGCGGAAAATCGCCATATTCAGGATGAATGCCCGCCCGTTCCCATTGGTCTGGTGTGAGCGATTCAAAAAAATTGATGAATTGGGCGCGAGATTGATTCAAATCGGCGAGGACTTGCTTCAGGTTTTGTCCGTTATAATTGTTCTCGATGACCATCGCTTCGTGGTCGCGTGGGACGAAAGTCGGTTTTTCTTGCTCAATGACACTCTTGGCGCGTTCATAAAAAATCACATCGAAATCGCGCAGATGGCATAACACCTCTAACACTGTCCAGCCATCACCACCATCCCGAAAAATCGTAGCTTCTTGTTGGGATATTGGTTCTAAAATGGTATTCAAAATTTTAAGCGTGTTGCTCATGAGGGTGATATGCGCCTTATGGATGAGCATCATGTCCATGTGGAATTAATCCTTTCAACAAATGGGTTATCCGATATATCATAACGCCTGTTATGAAAAACGGTAAGGGGATTTTGATGAAATTGCTCAGCAGAGAAAATGTATTCGCGCTTGTGTTGTGTATGATGATCATTTTGCTGGTCATCCTCACTGCCGATAGCGCCCCAACATGGATTTATCAAGGATTTTAGCCTGTGACCTTCAACCTGACCTTCATCGCTATTTTTGTCATTGGTGGATATATTTATAGTCTGATATTGCCCAAGACGTGGCGCAAATGGGTGTTATTCATCACCAGTGTGTTGACGGTGTATGTCCTGCAATCGCCATTGCTCGTGCGCCATATGGATTTTATATTGCCCACCGCCACACTGTTGCTCGTTACACTGGTTTGGGCATTGACCGCATCACAAATCAGCCGAAGGGATATCATCACCATCGTGGTGTTGATGATGATTATCACAGGCTTGGCGCTGATGCGCCTATTACCAAGCGAATGGCGTATCTTCACCGCATCGCGTCCACCAGACCCGTTCACGGTGTTTTTGGTGATTATGCCGATATTGGTGTTCACGCTGTTTATCCACAGGCAAATCACCCCGAAAACACAACCTTTCATATTGAGCATCGCCATTTTGTTTATTGTGATTGCTTTCATTATCCTCAAGACGGAATCGCTGGCGAATGCCCTGAGTGCATGGTTGCGTCAGCAAGAGGGCAGAGACCCGTCATTCGCCAATCCGCTCACCGATTTGAATTGGCTTGGATTTTCGTATGTAGCATTCCGCTTGATACACATCCTGCGTGATAGACAAACGGGCAAATTGCCCGATATCGGCTTGCGCGATATGCACACGTATATCATCTTTTTTTCCAGCCTGACGGCGGGTCCGATAGACCGCATTGAGCGGTTTCAGGGTGATTTAGATGCGCTACCCGATATGAACGGGCGAGACCCTGCTCGGATTGTCGAAGGCACAACACGTATTGTGGTGGGCATCTTCAAGAAATTTGTTGTGGCGGATAGTTTGGCATTATTCGCCCTGAACACGACCAATATCGAACACGTCACCAGCGCGGGCGGGATGTGGATTTTGTTGTATGGCTATGCGTTTCGCCTATTTTTCGATTTTAGTGGCTATTCAGATATTGCCATTGGCATCGGCATCTTGTTCGGGATTAGACTGCCCGAAAATTTCAACCGTCCCTATCTCAGAAATACCATCACCGCTTTTTGGCAATCATGGCATATCACCCTCAGCAATTGGGTGCGGTTTTATATTTTCTCGCCCCTCACACGGACAATGTTGCGTTGGAGGCGCAAACCCTCGTCCGATGTCATCGCTCTAATTGGCTTGATGACGACCATGATCATCATCGGCTTGTGGCATGGCATCAGCCTGACCTTTTTCATGTGGGGGGTATGGCATGGTATGGGCTTGTTCGTGCATAAAATCTGGAGCGACCGCACACGCAAATGGTATAACCAATTCAAGAAGAAAGAGGGTCAATTGCGTTTGTGGAATTGGGCGGGGATCTTCCTCACATTTCATTTTGTCGTGCTGGGTTGGGTATGGTTTGCCTTGCCCGATGTGAGCATGGCATTTTCGGTGTTGGGCAAATTATTCGGGGTGGGATTTTAACCATGTGGAATTGGCTGATTAAACCACAAAAACCGTATACATGGGGCTTCATCATCCGCGTGTTGATTAAAGCGAGCGCCTTGTTCATCATCGCCAACCTGTCATTCGCATTTTTGCAACCGATGGACATATTAGGGCGGTTATCGCTCTATAACATCGTGTTCACAGGGCGAGAGCGTTTTCCATATAATCAAGATATCGCCGAAGATTATACCGTCACACTCGATAACATCCCCGCCATGTTCGCTACGCACGAAATTAATCGCCCCAAAGCGGATGATGAATACCGTGTGTTGTTGGTCGGCGATTCTGCCACATGGGGATTTTTGCTCCCCCCAACTCAAACACTGGCGCAACAACTCACTGATAGGCACTATCTATTAGCCGATGGTCGGCGAGTGGTGGCATACACCATCGCCCATCCCGTCATGTCATTGACCAAAGATTTGTTACTGCTTGATGAAGCGTTGAATCATCAACCCGATATGGTGGTATGGTTGGTGACGATGCAATCGTTTTCGCATGAGCGCCAACTCAGTGCGCCTATCACACAACGTAATCCTGCCCGTATCCGCCGATTGATCGCCGATTATAATCTGCCACTCAATCCTGATGATCCGCGTTTTATCCGCCTCAATTTTGGGGATAACACCCTCATCGGGCAGAGGCGCATCCTCGCCGATTGGATGCGTATCCAATTCTATGGGGTGATGTGGCAATTCACAGGCATCGACCATGTGGTGATGAATGCTATATCCCGTCGCAATGATTTCGATGCCGATTTTTCATGGGAAAATTTCGATGCCCCACAATCGTTATCTGCTGATGATTTGGCATTTGATCTGATTCGTGCAGGGCATCAAATGGTTGGTGATATCCCGCTCATCATCGTCAACGAGCCGATGTTCATCGCCGATGGGCGCAATAGCCATGTGCGTTATAATACCTTTTATCCCCGTTGGGCGTATAATCAATATCGGGAACAATTCGCACAATTCGCCGATGAATACACTTGGCGATATTGTGATTTATGGGATGCCATGCCACCCGATTCGTTCACCGATAGCCCCGTCCATATGACCGCCGATGCCACAGGGCGCTTTAGCCAGATTTTGGGCGAGATGATAACCGATTATTTAGACTTTGGATATTTAGGAAGGGATTGTGACTGATGGACGACAAGACAATTCGTGAAAAAGTAAAAGCCTATATCACCGCCGATTTAATTCGTGACCCCGACTATCCATTGCAAGATGACGAAGGCATCATCACAGGCGGGATGATGGATTCGTTTGCATTGGCAGAATTGGCGGTGTTCATCGAAAATGCGTTTGGTGTGTATATCCCCGACCCCGATTTGACCGTTGAAAAAATGGATACGCTCAATTTGATTGTGGCGCGGATTATGCGCGATATACAATAATATGCACACATTGCACGATGCACAGGTATTCACATCGACTGATGATAGCACCCCTGCTATTATCTTCATCGCCAGTGATGCGCCGACCATCACCATTACACGGCGCGAATTTCGAGAAGCAACACGGCGATATGCACAGGGCTTACAGCGCATGGGCATCATGCCCCGCGATTTGGTCATCATCGCCCAAACACAAACTCTAGAGGGCATTTATGCCTTTTGGGGTGCATTGCTCATGGGCGCAATCCCCAGCATGTTCCCCACACTGACCGAAAAACTCGATCCACACATTTACATGCACAGCATGGCAGAATTGGTGCGTTTATCGGCTGTTCGGGCGATTATCACAATGGACGATTTTGCCCCACAATTGGCGCGTGTGGTGGATTGTCCGGTATATACAGCCTGTCAATTGGCGATGAATGATATATCTGCCGATAGTGCCTATCATCCCGATCCAGCCGAGATCGCCTTTTTGCAACATTCGAGCGGGTCTACAGGTCTACAGAAAGGGGTGGCGTTATCGCACCGAGCGGTGCTATCGCAAATTGGCAATTATGCCCATGCCATTGCCCTCACCCGCGATGATGTGATTGTCAGTTGGTTGCCGTTGTATCATGATATGGGTCTCATCGCGGGGTTTATCATGCCCCTCACACAGGGTATTCCGTTGGTGCTGATGTCGCCGTTTGATTGGGTGGCACATCCCGCCTTGTTATTCCGCGCCATTCACGATTACAAAGGCACATTATGCTGGTTGCCCAACTTTGCCTATAATCATTGTGCGCGACGGATTCGTGTTCGGGATACCGAAAATATCGACCTCAGCCATATGCGGATGTTCATCAATTGCTCCGAGCCTGTGCGTGATGATAGCCACCGCCTGTTTTTAGAGCGATTTGCCCCTAACGGTGTGCGCCCAGAGATGTTGACCGTCAGTTATGCGATGGCAGAAAATACCTTCGCCGTCACCCAAACACCACACGGCACAATCCCCCGTTTGGATAAAATCGATAAGGCGCAATTCATCGAACATCGCCGTGCCGTGCCATCCGCTACCGACCCGATGGTCATGGTCTCGTGTGGTGCGCCGATTAATGGGACGCAAGTGCGTGTGGTCGATGACCAGAATCATATTTTGCCCGAACGGCATATCGGCGAAATTGCTATCAAGAGCGATTATATGC
>PGTJ01000717.1 GCA_002794515.1 Phototrophicales bacterium | reverse complement strand
GACCAAATTTGACCCCATGAATGGTCATGGCGATATGATGGACATCGGGGTGATGTTGCCTGAGCAACGAGAATGCGCGTTTGATAAAAGTCGTCAAATCGGCATATTTGAAATTACGTAGAAAGGGTGTGCTGATGTATAGCACCTTCGGCGCGAGGATTGCACCATTGGAGTCGAGCAGTTGATATGCGCCATATTCCGATTTTAATACATCAATGCTCACTTTTACACCAAATTGTTTGAGCGCCTCGAATATTTGCGCCGATGCGCCCTGAAATGTCCCCGAAAATTTGAGGACAAGCACATCGGCGGGGATATTTTGCACATAACCTTGTTGCAGGCGGACTATTAGATTGTTGCTGGTATGGGATGTGATAAGGGTATGTAGGCTATCTAACAAACGGGATGATAATTTGGCGGTGATGCCACCCGTCATATCTTCGGCGTGTAAATCGGCGAGGCGACCAAAAATTTTGCCCGCCAATAATACCGGAAATATCGGG
>PGTJ01000357.1 GCA_002794515.1 Phototrophicales bacterium | reverse complement strand
GACCAACATTTATCTACTGGCAGGCAATTATCGGATAGATGTTCATGCCGATGATGGTGTGCGGGTATATGTCGATAATCAAATCGTCATCAACGAATTGCATGTGTATCTGGGGCAACGCTATTCGTATAGCTTCACTGTACCTGTTGCCAAAAATTATCCGATAACGGTGGAATATCAAGAAGGCACAGGCGCGGCATTCTTAGAATTTTCGCTGACCAGCTCAACAGGTGGCATCATTGGCGCACCAACCCCCACGCCCAACGTGCCTATCACCAGCCCAACAGGGTTATATGCTACCGTCACCGCATCACGTTTAAATGTGCGAAATATCCCTAGCACAACAGGTTCAACCGTCTTAACCCGTGTGAGCGGTGGCGAGATTTATGCCCTGCTCGCCTACAGTCCAGATAACAATTGGGCACAAATCAATGTGAATGGCATTGCTGGTTGGGTAAATGTGCGTTTCATCAACATCAGCACAACTGCAGGTGTTACATCGCCAACGGGTGTTGTGGCGACAACCACCACTTCGGTGAATATGCGTCAGGGTCCAGATGCGTCATTCAGTCGCATTTTGACCATCCCCAACTACACCCAACTCCCTGTGATTGGACGTAATGCCAGCAATACATGGTGGCAAGTAACCTATAACGGACAGACGGGTTGGGTGAGCGCCACTTATGCCACTATACCCGCCACTGCCAACCTAAATGCCGTGCCAATCAAGGGATAGATAAGGAAAATCATTGGCAGATATAACCTATTATGGTCATCTGCCAATCCAAATTGAAGGTGGCATTCAGCATAGCTGTATATGCCACCGGTTTTATTCATAACGCAGTGCATCGATGGGGTTGAGTTTTGAGGCACGATTTGCAGGATACGCCCCAAAAAATACGCCAATGCTCATCGAAATGGCAATCACCAACAAGATTGTGCTAAAACGCACCGATACATCTAAATCTGGCACTAGCGCCGTCACCAAAAATGCCAAGCCCATGGCAATGGCAATGCCAATCCCCCCACCAATCACCGATAATGTCATCGATTCTGTCAAAAATTGCAACAAAATATCGCTGTTCTTCGCGCCTGTGGCTTTGCGTAGACCAATTTCACGGGTGCGTTCGGTGACTGTGACCAGCATGATATTCATGATGCCAATCCCACCAACGATCAACGAAATGCCCGCTAATAGGGATAAAAATAGGGTCAATAATGCCGTGATTTGATTAAGCGTGTTCAAAATAGCGCTTTGTGTCACCACCTGAAAGTTGTCTTCATCCCGAAAACTGATATTGCGCTCTTCACGTAAAGTTTGTCGAATCTGCTCTGCGACTGCATCGACCGTATCACTACTACGGGCTTGTATCGCCACAAAATCGACAGGGCGTTCTCCTGTGAGGACGCGCTCACCACTCAGACGGGTTTGGGCTGTGGTAATTGGCACAAGGATAATATCATCTGCATCACCACCTAAAAATGTGGTCAAGCCCTCACCGCCTTCGGTGGATAGCACCCCTATCACCGTGAATCGCACACCACCAATCCGAATCGTCTGACCAATGGGGAACGTATCGGTAAAAAACCGATCCACCATTTTCTGTCCTAATATCGCCACACGGGCAATACCATCTATATCTGTTTGTGTAAAAAATCTGCCCGCAATCACATCACGATTAAAAATGACGGGATACAACACATCCACCCCTTCAATGCGCGAGGCATATTCAACCCCATTCGCCACAACAACCCGCGTCATGTTATCTTGGGGCATCACATATAAGGCATCTGGCACACGAAACACATCAGATAGCGCATTGACCTCATTGAGGGTGATGAGTTGCGAATTCGGTTGTGCAAGTGGGGCGAATACCACCACGAGATTCGAGCCGATATTCTCGAAACCTGCGATGACGAATGATTCGAGCGCCTGACCAATCGAGACCAGTACAATGACCGAAGTCACACCGATGGTGATGCCAATCATCGTCAAAAATGAGCGCAATTTATTGGCGTTGAGCGCACTGAGCGCCACACGAATATTCTCGAATATCAACATCGTTCACTCAAACCGTAGTGCATCTATCGGTTTCATACGGGCGGCACGACTGGCAGGATATGCCCCAAAAAAGATACCAACGATGGTACTGACAACTGTTGCGAGGATAATGGCATCGGTAGATAATGTCAGGTCAATATCATCTATCAAAGCCGTGCCGAGCAATGCCGCACCCCAGCCCACAATAATCCCTAATGCCCCACCAATCAGCGATAAGACGAGGCTCTCGATGAGGAATTGCAATAATATATCGCCACCGCGTGCGCCAACGGCTTTACGCAAGCCAATTTCACGGGTGCGTTCTGTCACCGATACCAGCATGATATTCATGATGCCAATCCCACCCACCAACAACGATATGCCCGCAATCATGCTCAAAAAGAGGGTTAATAGGGTGGTTAGGGTGAGGACAAAATCGCGCAGTTCGCTCTGATCATTGATGCGATAATCTTGTTCACCATCGAATAAAATCGAATGGGCTTGGTCTAAATATGCGCCAATTTCTGCTTTGGCGCGGTTGGTCAATTCTTCAGATATGACTTGTATGTATATCGAAGACACACGATAACTGCCATCACGGGCGCGAGCATTTTGCACCATGCGCGTCTGGGCGGTGGTGATGGGG
>PGTJ01000518.1 GCA_002794515.1 Phototrophicales bacterium | reverse complement strand
TCAGGCGCAAGCCTCTATCCAATTGGCGTTGGGTGGCTTTGTCGAGGTCAGAGCCGAATTGAGCGAATGCCGCCAATGAACGGAATTGCGCTAAATCTAACCGCAAACCGCCAGCGACTTTTTTCATGGCTTTTGTTTGAGCATCACCACCCACACGGCTCACGCTGATACCCACGTTTAACGCAGGACGTTGACCCGAATAGAATAGGTTGGATTCGAGATAAATTTGACCATCGGTAATCGAGATCACGTTGGTTGGCACATAAGCTGATACGTCACCGAGCAACGTTTCGATGATAGGCAATGCCGTCAGGCTACCACCACCACGTTCATCGCTCAATTGAGCGGCGCGTTCCAATAAGCGACTATGCAGATAGAACACATCGCCCGGATACGCTTCGCGTCCGGGTGGACGGCGCATGAGCAACGATACTTGGCGATATGCCCAAGCATGTTTGGAGAGGTCATCATAAATCACCAGCGCATCTTTGCCATTTTCCATGAACCATTCGCCGATTGCACAACCTGAATAGGGAGCAATGTAGTTCATAGCGGCGGGGTCAGATGCCGAGGCGACAACGATGGTGGTGTATTCCATCGCGCCATAGGCTTCGAGGATGGCTTGCAAGCGAGCGACTTCGCCTTTGCGCTTGCCGATAGCCACATAGATGCAATACATGTCCTGACCTTTTTGGTTGATGATGGTGTCAATTGCCACCGCAGTTTTGCCCGTTTGGCGATCGCCGATGATCAATTCGCGTTGACCACGCCCGATGGGAATCATCGAGTCGATAGCGAGGATGCCTGTTTGTACAGGGCGACCCACATTTTTACGTTCACGCACACCCGGCGCGATCCGTTCAATGGGATAGTATTCATTCGAGGCAACGGGACCCTTGCCATCGAGCGGTTTACCCAACGCATCCACAACGCGCCCAACCATGCCCATACCCACAGGCACAGAGGCGATACGCCCTTGTGGACGGACTTCATCCCCTTCTTTAATCGTGTCGTATTCACCCATGATGATGATACCGACATTATCTTTTTCGAGGTTGAAGGCAATCCCAGCGACACCATTGGAGAATGTTACCAATTCGCTGAAGCGGATGTTTTCGAGACCAGTGACACGGGCGATACCGTCACCGATTTCTTGCACATACCCAACTTCAACGGCTTCTACTGAAGGATTATATTGCTCTATCTGGTCTAAAATTGACTGAAAGAGGTTTGGGGAGGCTTCCGCCATTGTTCTGTCTCCTACTCTTCTAAATGAAATTGTTTTACATCTTCACAAAGATGTTTACAGCCATTTTGGAATATATACAC
>PGTJ01000525.1 GCA_002794515.1 Phototrophicales bacterium | reverse complement strand
GTGTATATGCGCTTCTTCACGCCGTTCCAATTGCAAGAGCGCATCGCCCATGAACGGCTATCTAAAATTTGCTTTATCGATTATGCCCGCGAGATGATTTTTGTCGCCACGCGCAAACATCCCAAATCGGGTGAGACCGAAATTTTGGCGACCATGCGCCTCACACCCGACACCGATGGTGATTTGGAGTTTGGTTTGTTGGTCAGCGATAAATTTCAAGGACAGGGGCTTGGCAAGCAATTGCTCCAACGCGCCATCGATTTCGCCAAGCGCGAAGGGTATCCAAGCCTTTTTGGTGTGATTTTGCCCGAAAATACCACCATGCTACACCTCGCAGAAGAATTGGGCTTCACCATGATCACCCTAGAAGATAAAAGCTTGGTTGCGGTGATGACGCTATCATAGATTTGGATTATTATGGTATTAGGTGGATAGTTCCTCATCGGGTTATCCACCTTGTGTTGTTTTAGATACCATGTCTATGTTACGTGTGCAAGCGTCATGAGGTGATGAGATGATTGAAGTTGAATTGCTTGAAACAGGTATTTTTGTTTATCGTTGGATTGGTAATATTAGTATACAAGAGACAAAGCATGCACTTGATCAGATAACACCTCTATTAACTACCCCGATTTATAGTGCTATTGTCGATATGAGTCAAATGAAAACCATGCCTAATGATGTTAAGCAGATACGCGAAAATGCCACAATCGAGATAAAAAATGGTTTAAAGGGATATGTTATTTTAGGTGCGCCACGCATGGTTGAGATGTTTATCAATATGTTACTTCCGCTTGCACCAACTGTTTATCAATTTGCAAAATCGTGGGATGAAGCACTGGATATGGCGCGTTCCCTCATTCGCTAATCGATTCTATGGGAGCTGTTGTATCGATATGATGCACATCTCCCATTTTGTTCAATCGCCACAAGCCGATGAAGCCCCATAAAATCACCACCATATAGGTCAAGCCTTGTGTGGTGAGGATATATACAATCGCCCCTTCATCACTCAGACCGAATAGGGTGAATATCGCCACGCTGACCGATTGATAAATGCCGACATAGCCAGGTGTCGATGGAGCGGCGCTCGCCAAGCCCAATGCGGCGAGTATCAACAAGCCTTGTAGCGGTGTGAATGGGATGCCATACCCTGCCGTGACAATCAATGTGGCAATCACATCCAATGACCAAGTGAACACCGATATGATGATGAACAACCCCGCCCGCGACACATGCTGGAAGGCTTTCATCCCCAATAAAAATTGTTCCACAAATTCAATCAGTTTAGATTTGATTTTCTCGGTGAT
>PGTJ01000025.1 GCA_002794515.1 Phototrophicales bacterium | reverse complement strand
TGCAGGGTGGTCGGCGCGGGGACGGCGTGATCGAGTGTGATAGCCACACGCTCAGGGTGTAATATCTGTTTTGCGCCAAATCCCAAAAAGATTTTGCGGATGGCGGCGGTGTTATCATGGCTAAAAATGAGATCGGGACGAATGTCTAGCACATCCCCCGCCCGTGCAACGGATACCCCTGCGGCGCGGGCGAGTGCTTTTTCGGCAAAGGTATATCCGCTCATGATGTCACCGCCGTTTCGATGAGGAGCGAATCGATTTCATGGGGTTGCATCGGATTTTCATCGGCACGCGCTTTGATATGTTGGGTGATATGACGGATGGTATCGTCATCCAACACCAAGCCCAACGCCACCGCCCGATTACGCACAGCATTCCATCCTGTGAGCCGATGCCCGATGGCGATATGCCGTGATAAGCCAAAATCATCAGGATTGAGGATTTCGTAAGTGGCGGGGTCGGCTAAGACGGCTTTGGCATGAATGCCCGCTTTGTGGATAAAGGCGCTAGAGCCTGTGATGTAATTATTAAACGGGATTTCGATGTCGCACATCTCGGCGATCATGGCATCGAGCTGGGGCAACAGCGACAGGTTATATTTGGCGACATATCGTTTATCCAGCGTGTATAAACGGGCAATCAGCCCCCCTAACGGGGTGATGCCATTGCGCTCACCAATGCCCAACACAGTGGTGTCGATGTGTGTTGCGCCTGCTTCGAGGGCGGCACAAGCATTGGCAATGGCACAGCCACTATCATTATGACCATGAAATTCGATGTCGAGATTGGTCAGTCGCACCAACTGGCGTACCAACTCATATACCCGTGTGGGCAATGCCACCCCAACCGTATCGGCAACACCGAGCCGATTGGCAAATCCCCAACTGCTGACGGCGAGATACACCCGCCACAAATCGGCTTCACGACTACGAAAACTATCTTCTGTGCTGAAGCGCAAGATGACATCGGGCTTTTGGGCGCGGATAAATCCCAGAACATCGTACGCCAAATCTAAAATTTGGTCGATGCTCCTGCCGTGACTGTGTTGCATTAATTGGGGTGATGTGCCGATGACCACATCAATACCATGCACACCCGTGTCGAGTGCTTTGACTGCATCATCACGGTTGCAACGGATGTGTGTGAGGATACGCGCATTCAAATTTTGGCGCACAACAGCGCGTATATCGGCTTCGCTTTGTGGCGAAGCGCACGGCGAGGTCATCTCGATCATCTCGACACCAAATTCATCCAACGCATGGGCGATGCGTAATTTTTGGTCGGTGGTGAAGGTGGCGGTGCTGAATTGTTCTCCTTCGCGCAGGGTGCTATCAATAATGCTGAATTGTTCAAATGACATGGTTACAAACTCTCAATCGCGCTGGTTAATACCCGTATAGATAAGATAAATTCGTCTAAATCGATGTGTTCATGTGGTGTATGGTCGAGGGATGAATCTCCCGCGCCATAGGCGATAATCGGACAGCGCCATGCGCGTCCAACGATGTTCATATCGGATGTGCCTGTCTTGACGACAAATGCGGGTTTTCCGCCGTGCGCCCGTATCGCACCGCGCATGATGCGTGTGAGCGGATTATCTTTTTCAGATAAAAAGGCGTGTTCCATCCCCATAAATGTGATAGTCGCATCGGATATGACCGCCTGACGGCAGAGGGTCATGACCGCTTCAGGTGATACCCCAACGGGCAAGCGAAAACCCACTGTCATGGTCGCCCAGCCATGCCCACTATCATCATGCCCTGTGTTGACGGCTTGTAGGGTGATATCGAGTTGGTCAAAGACACCTGTTTTTTGGGCATTGATATGTCCGACTGCCTGATGAATGCGCCCAAAATCGGCGAAGGCGTGTTCGGCGGGGGTGGTCATCTGACCTGCGCTATGTCCTAATGCCCCGCGCCATTCCCAATTGAGGATGAGCCGTCCTTTATAACCCAGCGTGATGCGATCCCAACGGGATGGCTCGCCGATGATGCACATATCGGGTGTATATTGCGTCATGATGTGGCGTGCGCCTGCGCTGGTCGGGCATTCTTCTTCTACTGCGCCGATGACGATGACCCGCCAATTATTGGGGATAATCGCCAAGCGCCCCGCGACAACAAATGCGCATAATGCGCCTTTGGCATCTACCGCGCCACGTCCATACAAATGCCGTCCATCCAAATGCACAGGCGGATTGCCCATGAAGGTATCGATATGACCGAGCATCATCAGGGTGTGTTCGCCGTCTCCGATGATCCCCACGGCGTTGCCTGCATCATCGACAAAAGCGCGGTCGTAACCATGCACCGTCATCCAATCCACCAAAAAATTCACGGCATCGGCTTCATGATACGAAAAACTGGGGATCGCCACCAAATCGTGCAATAAATTTTCGGCATCTTGGTCGGTAATACGGGTTTGTGCGATCGGCATCATGCGCTCACCTCATTCAGGGCATCGACCAACGCGGATAACACATATTCTAAATCGGCACGGGTGATGATGAGCGGTGGCAAAAAGCGCAACACGGTTTTGCCCGCCACCAGCGCCAAAATGCCTCGCGCTTGTAATGCTTGCACCACAGGCGACACACGCCCGCGCAATTCCAAACCGATCATCAACCCCAGCCCGCGAATTTCGCGCACACCTGTTAAATCACGCTCGCGGAGTTCGTTCATGAACCAAATGCCCAAATTATTGGCGCGTGCAGGCGCTTCGATGTCGTGCAGGGTTTGTAATGTGGCAATGGCAGACGCACAGGCTAATGGATTACCACCGAAAGTTGTGCCATGTGTACTACCTTCGATGAGACCGAGCGCCGTGCGCCATACCACTGCGCCCATCGGCACACCACCCGCCAACCCTTTCGCCAAGACGACCACATCGGGCGTAATATCGGCATGTTGATAACCAAACCAGCGCCCTGTGCGTCCAAGTCCTGTTTGGATTTCATCCACAATCAGCAACGCGCCACGTTCGGTGCATAAACGGCGTGCTTGGCGCAAAAATTCGGGGTCTATCGGATACACCCCACCCTCACCTTGCACGGGTTCTAACAACACCGCCGCAGTCTGGTCGGTGATAGCGCTATATAATGCCGCTATATCGTTATAAGCGATGTGCGTCACGGTGGGCAATGTCCAGCCTGTGAATGGTTCACGATAGGCGCTATTCCATGTTGTGCCGAGTGCGCCGAGTGTGCGCCCATGAAAGGCACGTTTGCAGGCGACAACCTGCGTCCGATTGGTGAGCAAACGGGCAATTTTGAGCGCCCCTTCGATGGCTTCTGCACCACTATTACACAAGAAATAGCGCCCAAATTCCGCGCCGAGTAAGGTATCTAATGCCTCATATAACTGAGCGCGTTGGTCGTTATAAAAAATTTCGGCGCAAGTGATGAGCCGACTCGCTTGTTGGGCAATCGCCCCCGTCACGGTTGGATGAGCATGACCGAGCAACGCCACACCCATACCACTGGTCAAATCGAGATAGGCGTTATCGTGTTCATCATATACATAACACCCCTCACCGCGCACGATGGTCAATGGTCGTTTGCTATATGCGCCCGATGTGTGCGCCGCCTCAATAGTTTGTGGGTCTAGCTGTGTGCTTATCATGATACAAACTCCGTCCCTTGCCCATTCAATGCGGATGAAACAGGCGCGTGAATTCGACCATCGCCAATCACCACACGACGCACACCGCCTTGCACCGCCTCTTGTGCGCCCAAAACTTTGCGTTTCATGCGCCCTTGCGCCCAATCTAACGCGGCATCAATCTCTGTCTGATGCACACGGGGGATGAAGGTGGATTCATCTGGAAATGTCCGATACAACCCACGCACATTGCTGAGTATAATCAACTGTTCGGCACACAACCCGCGTGCGATGAAGGCGCTGGCTCTATCACCATCCACATTGAGCAAGCCATCGGGGCTATCTGCCAATGGCGGGATGATGGGTATCACGCCATTTTGCAAGGCTTCGTAGAGCGGTGCTGTGGTCATATCGGTGATTGTGCCACTGTAATCGTCGCGTATCATGCGGATTCTGCCATCCACCAACGCTCGCAACGCCGTTTTACGTTCCCCGACCAATGGTGTCATGCCGATAGCGGCTAATCCCCGCGCCGAGAAGCCGTCTATCAATTCTTGGGTGATAGCCCGCGACGCCTCGACAAACACATCACGGACTTCGGGTGTGGTATAGCGCGAGGTATGCCCTGTGGGCGATGTGATGGTCTGCACAGCGATGCCCCGTGCGGCGCATAATTGATTCACAGCGTGGCTGATGCCATGCACAACGACTAGCGCATAATTATTTGCCAATTGGGCGAGGTCATCCAAACACCGCGCCATATCCAATCCTTGCCCACCACCTAATTTCACGACTAAAATCGGTTTCATCATCATCCCTCTCATGGATACATGCCAAAAAAAGAAAGCCCAGCACATTCATCGAACCCACACATCAGGTTCATACATTGCACAGCGCTACCCGCCGCGCCTTTGCCCAGATTATCGATTGCCGATATGACCACCACATTCTCGCCATCGGCATCCAATTCAAAGCCGACATCGCAAAAATTCGTCCCCGCCACGATGCGCGGTTCGGGTAGCCGATATAACCCTGTTTTACTGCTGACGAGGCGCACAAACGGCTCGTGTTGATATGCACCGCGATAAATACGCCATAAATCTTTCTCTGCGAGGCGCGTATTCAGGCGCACATGGGCGGTGACATGCACCCCGCGAATCATCTCGATGGCGGTGACGGCGAAGCGCAAATCGATATCGCCCAACACTTGGCGGATTTCTGCCATGTGGCGGTGTCCTGTGGGTTTATATGCCCGTACTGCGCCACTGCGAACAGGATGATGACTGCCACTATTGGCGCTATTCCCACCCTCTGATGATCCAACTTTGATTTCTGCCCGCGCACTGGCGAATACGCCCGCCCGCACGAGGGGCAACACGGCTAAATTCATGGCGGTGGCGTTGCAACCGACCCCACTGGCATAACGCGCCCCGCGCAACGCCTCGCGGTTGACCTCTGGCAAGCCATATACAAATTTGGGCAACCAGTCAGGAGCGGGATGCGGTGTTTCGTACCATGTTTGATAATCGTGTGGGTTAGATAAGCGAAAATCGGCGGATAAATCGATGATATACGTGGCAAGCGAGGCGAAGCGATCAATCTGATTGGCTGTGGTGCCATGTGGCAAGCATAAAAACAACACATCGCACGCTTGGAGGGTATCTGGATGAATAAATTGGAGCTGAGACACACCCCGAAAATGCGGATGCACGGTATGCACAAATGCACCCACATGTTCCCGACTGGTGATTTGCGTCACGGTGACCTCGGGATGCCCGTGCAAAAGGCGCAACAATTCGCCACCAGTGTATCCACTACCGCCGACAATACCAACACTCAGCGTCATGCCAATGCTCCTTCGGTGATGGTCGATAACGCATAACGCACCACTTCATCGGCGATATTCACACCCGTTGGGGCGCTACTGTTTTTGAATTCCATCGTGTGATTGATTTCGTTAATCACCAAACCGCCTTCGGGTGTCTCGAATACATCCATCGCCAGAATGCCACCGCCAACAGCCCGCGCCGCCGCGATGCACAAGTCGTTTAATTCAGGCGTGACTGGGCAATTGCTGGCTTGTCCACCGCGTGCGGTGTTGGTTATCCAATGGGGTGATGTGCGATAAATGGCGCAGATGGTCGCATCTCCCACCACAAAAGCACGAATATCACGCGATGGTTTATGCACAAATTCTTGGACATAATAGGTATGGTAGGTGTAATCGCCCAACACTTGGCGATGTTCGAGCAAGGCTTCGGCGCTATCCCGATCATTGACCCGCGAGACCAATCTGCCCCACGACCCCGTAGCAGGTTTGAGGACGGCAGGATAGCCCAACGCTTCTATCGCTTCGAGGGCGTGCGCCTCGTCAAATGCTAGTCGCGCACGGGGTTGTGGCACACCAGCACGGGCTAATGCCAACGTGGTCTGGATTTTATCGGCGCAAATCGATGCAGTATGATAACTATTCAGCGTATGTATACCCCATTGGTTGAGGATAGAGAGCGCGTATAATCCACGAGAGGTGCTGATGCATCGTTCTAGCACGAGGTCGTAATCTGCCCATACAACGCCCGATGGTGCGCGTTGTGAGCTATCGCCCAACAGGTCAAACTGGAAATCGCGGTCGAGGATAATATCGGGCGAAATGCCATGCGCCTCAAATGCGGTGATGAGCAATTTTTCTTCTGGACGAATGTGTGTGAGCAAAATGGCGACGCGCATGAATTATTCACCCCAATCTTCTTCGACATCAGGCGCGACATCGAGTGTGAGTGGCGATAAGCTGATAATTTCTAATTCAGAGCCACAATCGGCACAGGCGATGAGTTCGTTTTGCATGGCATCAGCGGGGATGCTCACTGTGGCTTCGCATACGGGACAAGTTGATGTGTTCATGTTCATTTCTCCTGTTGGTTAGATAGATGTTTCAGATAAATAAAAAACCGCCTGCCGTGTGGGATTTCCCTTCTGGCAGGCGGTCATGATTTGCACAATTTGGTGACAGGCAAATTCAAGCACTCCAGAAGGGGCGCTTCGGCTTCTTGATTTGCTTCTTGGTGATGATGATGGTGTAACTGGTCATGTGTGTTGCTCCGTTTGTCAAAATAAAAACCGCCCTTGCGGGCGGCGGTTATCAGCTAAATGCAATCCTCTGATAGTAACGCGAAAAGCCCGACTTGTTGGTCAGGTGATGTTCTTCTTCGCCTTCTTATCAGATGTATAGAACATGGTTCAAAATCCATTCCATAAAACTTAAGATGGTCGATAGTGTAACATATCACAAAGCAGATGCAAAGTGGAAATGTGCATAAATCTGAATGGACAGGTTGCACAAACGAATCACCCAATGCTGGTTCGGTGCATCAGGCGCACGATGTAGGCGCTCAAATTCGCCCCAAGCCACAAACGTGGTCAAAATATAGCCCCTTTAGTGGGCTTGCAAAATGCGAATAGCCATCGGCATAATGCCGATGGCGAAAACAATGAGCGCGATTCGCCCAATTCAATGAGGACTTTTTCGTCTTATACAAGCCCTGAGCCGATAGCGGTTATTTTATACCACTAAAAAACTGCTAATCGAAATCACGATCGTGCTAACGCTCAAAAACAAGATGACCACACCCGCCGCACCCATCAGGGTACGGGCAGGCACACGCGATGTTAACATGGTGGCGAATGGCGCAGAGATCATCCCACCAATAATCAATCCTAATATCATCACCCCCACTTCGTTGAATGGGATGATGCTCAACAGGGCAAAGGATGTCACAAACGAGATGAAAAATCGTGCCGCATTGACCGAGCCGATGGTCGTACGGGGGTCGTTGCCACGCACCATCAATGTCGAGGTGACAATCGCCCCCCATCCACCACCACCAATAGCATCACAAAAACCGCCCAGCGTCCCCAACCGGTGAATGTAGGTGGTCACTTTGCGCGGTTGAGGTGGATTCATCGTCTTATAAATGATGATAGCCCCCACAATAAATAAATACACAGCGATAAACGGTTTCAGTACATCGCCAGGGACATTAACCAAGATGAATGTGCCGATAATCGCGCCGAATACACCAGAAATGAGCAGTTTGCGGAACAACACATTATCCACATTGCCCGATCTGGCGTGCAGAATACCCGTAAATCCACCCGTGAATAATTCAGCCGTGTTGATACTGGCGCTGACAAAAACTGGTGGAATGCCAAAACTCATCATCATCATGCTACTGGTCACGCCATAGCCCATGCCCAATGCCCCACCTAAAATTTGCGCGAAAAATCCCGCAACCGCACACAATACCAATGTCGTCACATCCATAATGATGATTTACCCTTTTTCTGCTGTGACATGGATGCCACATTCCACTTTATCGCTGTTCACCCAACGCCCAGATCGTTCCCCTTCCCCGTCTTTGGCGGGTTGAGTGCATACAGGTGTATTACATCCGATGCTCGGATACCCTTTTTCGTGCAGGGCATTATAGGGCAGTTCGTGGGCGTGGATATAAATCCATAACATTTCGCTCGTCCAATTGGCAAATGGCGAGAGTTTGACCATATCATATTTATCATCCCATTTAACAATGGGGGTGTTTCCGCGTCCTGTTTGGTCACGGCGCAAACCTGTCACCCATGCCGAATAATGCCCTTTTAGGACTTTATCCAACGGCACAACCTTGCGAATATGACAACATTTATCTGGATCGCGCTCCCATAATGCCTCACCATATTGCGCGGCTTGTTCTTGGAGGGTGAGTTCTGGACGAATGCGCGTAATAGGCAAACCAAAAAAGGCTTCTGCCTCATCCATAAGCTGATACGTCTCTGGAAATAAAATCCCCGTATCCAATGTGAGTACAGGCACTTTCGCATTTAACTCGGTGAGCATATGCAATGTTGCGATGCCTGTCGGCTGAAAACTGGTGACTATCGCTAATTTTTCGCCAAATTCGCCAACCGCCCAACGCAAAATACTTTTGGGGTCGGCTTGTTCAAATTTGGCATTCAGTTTATCCCAATCCACGATTTTACTTCCTTGTTAATACACACATTTTTTATCATACCACGAATAGCCACAAAATAGAATACACAAATCCGACTATCCCGATAAAGATAGTCGGATTTAACACATTTATAACAATTTTGAGATATCGATTATTCGTCACTCAAGGCTTGAATATCTTTGTGCGCCGTGCGGAAGCGCAACAGCAAACTGACTAAATAGATACTGAGGATGGTGATGATGGCGATATACCCCAAAATCATATAAGCATCGGTATTCGGTGTGGTTGGCATGATGATTTCTCCTGTGGGTTAATTATTATCGTTTGGGTTAATTATTATCGTTCAAAAAATCGGCACGGCGTTTTTCGGCGGTGATTGACACATTTTGCAAGCGCACACGCCACCAAATCAGCACAGGGGCGATGAAAGCACACCACGCCCACATATTCACACTAAAAGCGACACGCATGTTATCGACCATCTCGAATGTGCCTTTGGCATTGACTGGGCTACTGCCGATGACATTGGGGTGGATGGTATCACCACGCATACGAGTAATCATGAAGGTGAAAATCACGGTAGAAAATGCCAAAATGCCATATACGGCGCTGAATGTGCGTTGACGTTCTGGCATTTCGATGCCATTGCGGAGCATCATATAGGCGGCATAGGTGAGCGCCATGATCGCCGCGGAGGTCAGGCGCGGATCCCAAGTCCACCACGTATTCCATGTCGGACGCGCCCAAATTGAACCCGTGACCAATGTGATAACCGAGAGCATCAGCCCGACCTCGACACCTGCCAAGCCGAGCGTATCCCACTTGCGATTGCGCGTGCGGAGATAGACGATGCCCGCGACCACCGTCACAAAAAATGCCACTGCCGCACCTGCGAATGCCGATACGTGCATATAAAACACCCGTTGGACATTGCCCATTGTGGTATCTGTGCCTGCATAAACCAGCGCAAAATACAGCGAAATAGCGAAACTAAATACGGCGGCGATGCTCCAGAATTTGAGCAACACATTCCGATATTGCGGGTTGGTGAGCAAGGTGATGTGTGATGCACCTTGTTCCTGTTGGGGTTGTGTGGCATGTCCGATAACACTCATGATAGTCGTGCCTCCTTTGGGTTGTGTTGATAAAAATATATTCAAGAAGTCTTCTGGTTTTTCATCAGTTGTGTCAGTTGCGCCTTGAGCTTATCGCGCAATTGGTAATACTCACTTTCGGGCAGTTTGCCCGCCTTATGTTGCATATCCAATTCGGCGATCTGCTTCATCAAAGTGTTGATTTGTGCTTTATCATCCCCCTGTGGCTGTGATGCTTGCTTACCTCTATCTTTGATAAAAATATATGCCGCCAAGCCGATAGATAACACCCCCGCGCCAATCAGCGCGATGGCGATGGTCTGATTCGGCGCAGTTTGCGTGCTTGTCGCCTCATCAACGGGGATAATCGGCGTGCCTTTGATGCTGAATTGAATGGGGGATTGTGGCATGAGTGATAATGTTGCCCCATAACTGGCAAATACCCCCTCGGCAATCATCTTGCTCCCACGCGATTGAAAGCCTTCACCATCTACCAATAAGCCATTCTGCTGAATGAGAACTTCTAAATCACCTTCCACTAAATACGGAAAGGTTTGGGTGAGCGTCACATCACCATCATAGGGCAAGGAATAAGCAAAATGCACCCGATGCGGTTCGGGTGAGAACGATTGTGGGAACACGGGATAAATACTCGTGGCGGTGCGACCATCCTCTGATAATTGAAATTCACGGCGCACATCCTGAAATGTCACGCCTTCGGGCAAGCCGATAATCAGCGACTGGGGCAATTCACCTTCGATTGGATTGACATACAACTTGTCGGTGATATTGGCAAATTCGACAATCTGCACAATATTCAGGGTCGAATCGATGACATTAGCATAGGTCAGGATGTTGGTCACACGGATGGCTTGTGGGTCGTAGGTGGTCTCGTAGATGGTCACTGGCAAATCGAGTGTATTCTCACCAGAAAGGGGTGTGCGCGTCTCGCTCAAAAAGAAGCCACCACCATATCCCACTGTGACGAAAAATTCTTGACCATGCGCGAGGGGAATATCGGCAAATTGAAATGTGCCATCGGCATTTAAGGTGGTCTCGGCGAGGGTGACTCTCGCGCCCGCGCTATCAAACGAATACAGCTTGACGGGCAAATCGGGCGGGACGCTCGCGCCAGCCGTGCCATTGGTCACAGCGCCTGTGATGATGCCCATATTGGCGCTGGCGACAACCAACGGGGTCGACTCTGTATCGGGTGTCGTGACGGGTTGTACATCCACCACTGCTAGAGTGCTATCCGCTTCGGGCGTGGATAGTGGTTCAAGATTGGCGGTATCGGTGGCTTCTGGCACATCCACCTGTGTATTAGAGAGGGTGAATAAATACATCGTCACCGCCCAAATTTGTGCCTCAGTGAGGGGCGCGGTCGGTGATACTTGGCTCGGCACACCATAAGCAGGCATGAGCGCGGCTTGATTGCCGAAATAAATCGCCCGAAACCATTGATCGGGTGTTTTGCCACGCACGGCTTCGGGGTCGGTGAAATTCATCGGGCGGACGGGCAATTGCGCGGCAGTGACGCCATCCCCTGCCCCACCCACACCATGACAAGCCGTGCATTTATCGGCAAAAATTTGTGCGCCCAGCGCCACATCGATGGTATCGGGCATCTGGAAGGTTATCGGTTGTGTTGGCGCAGAGGTCGGGCGCGGGCGTAAGGTGGCAACCACCTCTGGCTCGCCACCCAACCCCGAACATGCCGCGAGGATGGTCGATAAAACGATCAGGGGCAAAATGCCCCTGCTGATGATATTAGCGAACAGCTTCATGGTCTTTATCTTCCTGTGTGGTGGCGATATAACTGGCAATCGCCGATTCGATAGCGGCATCCAACACCGCATCGGCATCGGATGATGATTTAGGTGTGGATTTTTCGGGTTGGATATTGCCCAACAACTGCTCAATTTTTGCCAATAGCGCCGCGCCTTTTTCTGTTAATTGGGCGCGTTCTTGTTGATAATCGGCTTCGGGCATCTTGCCTAAGTTGTAATCTTCATCGAGGTCGCGTAAGCGCGCCAGCAGGCGCTCATAGGCATTGAGCAGGCTCTGGCGGTCTTGTTGTTTCATCAACAGACTATGCGATAGGGCTTGTTGACGAAATGGATAAACAAGCCACATCACACCGATGACAAAAATGATAACCGATGCCAAAATTCCTTCGATACTCATCCTGCACCACCTTCGTTAGATAACGCTAAGGCACGATTCACCGAGCGCAATAATTTTTCTTGGTTCACACCTGCCAAGATGAACTCGACCACATTACCATTTTTATCGATGATGAAGGTCTCTGGCACACCACGAATGTTATACATATCCGAGATGCGCGTGCCTAAATCGGGCGCATTCAGATAGGTGATGCCAAAATCAGATAAAAATTTGAGCGAACTAGGTCCGTTATCGGCATAAGCGATGCCGATATACACTACATCGGCATTTTGCGATTGAAAATATTCCCATGTGGATTGCAGAGCAGGTGCTTCATCTTTACATGGCTCGCACCATCCCGCCCAAAAATTCAGCACGACCACCTTGCCACGAAAATCGGATAGCGAATAAGTCTCGCCGTTGAAGGTGGTGAAGTTAAACACAGGCGCGGGTCCGCTGGTGGGTTGTGTCTCGCGTTGGCGGGCTAGGGCAATAGCAAACACCACCGCCACCGACAAAATGCCGATGATGAGGACGATGCTACTCAGGCTTATACCCGCTTTTTGAGGGCGCGGTAATTCAATAACATCTACAAGGTCATTCTGGCTCATGATGGCACATTAACCTTTCAAATCTTCTTCGAGCAAATCTAAATACGGATTGTGTGTTTGGGCAGATGTTGCCACTGGTGTTTGGGACATATTCGCCATGATATGCGCTTTGTGCTTGCGCCATGTGATGAATAAACGCCCCGCCACCAATAAACCAAATGCCACCAACAGCCACGGCGTGACCAACGAAATGGCGCGTAAAAGCGGATCTTGTGGCACACCGACCACCCGATCCCCAAAACGTGCCACAAAATCGGCGCGGATTTCATCTTCGGTCATGCCCTGAGACAAAAATAGCCGAATTTCGTTGCGCCAATCGGCACATGCCGCCGTGCCACAGGCATCTAACGGGATATTTTCGCATACGGGGCAAAATAAGCGATTAGCAATCGCATTCACTTGGTCATCGGTGACGATAATCGGCTCATCGGGTGTGGGTTGTTCATCTTGGGCGAGCGCATATCCAACCATGCCCAAAATCATCAGTAATATCAACATGCCACGCAACATCATGCCGTCACCCCTTTCAATCCGAGCGTCTCGGCTTTTTGCACCCGTTGACGAATGCGTTCTGGCAAAGTTTCTTTGGGGAAGAAAGAGAACATTGTGCCGAAAATCAACACAATACCGCCCCACCACACCAAATTCACCAGTGGGTTGATATACACCTTGAAGGTGGCAGAGCTGGCGCTGACGGGCTCCCAACTGACCAACAACACATAAAAATCATTTTCGATGGTGCTATGTGCGCCAGAGATGGTCATGCTATTCATGCCTTCACCCGCATTGGGGAAGAAGTCACGACGTGGACGTAAGTGGGCGATTTCTTGACCGTTGCGGATGAGCGTCAGGTTGGCAATATCCATGATGCGACCATCTTGGCTAATTTGCCCTTGCTCTAAACCATCGTAACGAATTTGATAATCGGCAATCGCCAGTGTTTCGCCAACGGCGAGGGTTTGTTGCGTCTCTTGTTGAAAGACGGTGCTACCGATGACCCCAATGCCGATGACAGTGATGCCCAAATGGATGAGATACCCCCCATATCGGCGTGGATTACGACGTAGCAGGGTGTATAATGCCACGGGCAACGACTCGCCATGTGCTTTGATGCGGGCGACCGCGCCACGATAGGTCTCGTAAATCGCCACCCAGCCCGAAAACAACACCAAGCCATATCCGAGCCATGCGAGGATATTCAGCACACCATTTTTATCGGTAGCTTGACCGATGAACAATCCCAACGAGACGATGGTGAGCGCCAACGGCACAATCACTGATCGACCGAGCCGTTTGAGCGATGTCGCGCCCCATGCCGATAGGGGTGCAATGCCCATCAGCAGATATAGGGCGATAAATAGCGGTGTCACCACAGGGATGAAATAATCTTTGCCGAGTGTGATATTGGTATCTAAGAAAATTTCAGAGACAATCGGCGCGCCGAAACTACCCCAGAAAATGGCGATGAACAGCGCCATGAAGATGAGGTTATTCAGCACGAATAACGATTCTCGACTGAGCAAATTGGTGAAGGGATGTTCATCTCGCAGTTCGCCACGCGAGCGCCGCCATAAAATCAGCCACACCGAGACGATGGTGACAATCAACCAAAAGAAGAACATAGGGAAGCCAATCTCGCTACGGGCGAAGCTATGCACACTCTCTACCAAGCCGCTACGGGTGGCGAATGTGCCAAAAATCACCGCCGAGAATGTGCCGACCGCCAAGACCATATTCCACGTCTTGAGCATCCCGCGCTTCTCTTGAATCATCACACTATGGATGAATGCCGTACCCATCAACCACGGCAAAAAGGCGGCATTTTCTACGGGATCCCATCCCCAATATCCACCCCACCCCAACACATCATACGCCCAACGCCCGCCTAAGATTAACCCCAAACTCAGGCACAGCCAGGCGAATAGTGTCCAACGATGCGAGGCTTTGATCCAATTGGTCGATAAATCACCACTGGCGAGCGCCGACATGGCAAAGGCGAATAACACAATAAACCCGACAAATCCCAAATACAACATAGGCGGATGAATCGCCATGCCGAAATGGCGCAACAACGGGTTCAATCCTTTGGCGTTGTATGACACCAAATCGAGGCGCATATTCGGATCGAGCATGGCAGGGGCAATTTGTGCGGTAGGGGGCAAATCACCGCGCAAAACAAATGAGGCATTGCTGACCGCGCTGAATGGGATGGATGTATCGGCGGGCAAATCGCCTGCGCGCACCATCTCTGGCAATGCTTGGCTGGTCATGAGCATGGCAGATGGCACAAGGACATCGGGCAATAAATCGCTGGCGCGTAAAAACACGGCTTGCGTGGGCAAGGCGACATCATTGGGGATAATCTGCGCCGAAATACTGACAAAAGCCCGTTGCTGTGCGCTGAATGCCGACATGAATTCGGCAACGCTGACATCATTAGCAGGATACGCCCCATCTGGACGCAACACCGATGCCGTGAAAGGTTGGTCGGCGGTGGGGACATACCACCAACGGGCGAATGGATTTTCAAAAAATAAGGTGATTCCCGCAAAAAATATCACCACCGCCATCATATAAGCGGTGGCATAGGGCATCAGGCGACGGTGAACCTTCCAATTGAGCAATACTGCGCCCGCACAAAAACCACTCATCAACATCGTCCAGAATAACAGTGACCCTTGTTGTGACCCCCAAAGCGCGGTCAAACGGAAGAACATGGGCATATCGGGACTCGTCACCGACCATACATATTGTACTTGATAATTTTGGAAGATGATGTCGAGCATCAACATGCCTGCCGATAGCGACACCAATCCAAAATTGAGCAGGGCGGCATTGCGCCCACTGAGGACAATCGCCTCATTCTTACGCCGTTCACCATAAACAAGGGCGATAATCGCATAGATGGCGGCGATGAATGAGAAAAATAATGCAAACAAGCCTATTTCAGTTATCATCTACAGGTCTCCACCAGTAATAGCCTGATTCGGGACGTTATCTTCATAACGACTCGGACATTTGAGTAAAAGTTCGGTGGCATAAAAGATGCCGTCTTCGCCTAATTTGCCCGTGAGGATGGCTTGTGCTTCGTTTTGGAGCAAATCGGGCTTCACTTGATTTTCGATATGGACTGGCAACCGCCTGGCGGTCGAATTATCGGCGGCGGCGAGATACAAGGCATATGCCAGATTATCATTTTGTGTATCGATGTGGGCGATGGTGAAATCGATGATGAGGTTTTTATCATCATATTGGATGGTCTTGCCGATGACCGCGCCAGAGATACGCACCGTCTGACCGACATATTTCGGGTCTGATAGTAATTGATCGACGGTGATGAAATACTGTGCGCCACTGAAAGTATTCATGATGATCAGATAAGCTATCGCGCCGAAAATCAAAAATCCGCCGACCAAAAATTTTAACTTTTCGATATTCAGTTTTTTGGATACGGGGGCATCTATTGTCTTTTCCCATGTGGTTGAAGTCGCCATATCGCTTTCCCTCTATATACATATACAC
>PGTJ01000740.1 GCA_002794515.1 Phototrophicales bacterium | reverse complement strand
TTGCGACGCAAGCGAGCACGCAATAGCTCGATTGGCAAACCAAGAGTAATTACGGAAGAATTGGAAGCACGGCTTAAATCGCTTGCTTTAAGGACATATTTGGAGCAATCGAGGCGGGATAATATATTTAGATGTGTGGAAGCAGCGGTAGCCGAGCTTTGGCGATTTATCGAAAAAGAAGCACCGCACCACACGCCGCAATCGTTTTCGCTTTACTTTTATATGCATCGGGTGATGAGGAAAACCAACCACTTTGTGGGATACGCACACTCGGAAAATTGGTATTTGCGATGGGACGAAGCCCACCGCAAGAATAGTTTTAACGCATCGTTGCCAACTAACCGTTGGGACTATATATCTCTATTCGAGGATGCGAAATTGATTGGCGAGGGCTATGGAGCGGGGTTAATATGGTCGATAGATGCCACCCAGTTTAATGCGTGGATAGACG
>PGTJ01000356.1 GCA_002794515.1 Phototrophicales bacterium | reverse complement strand
TTGTATATGTGACAGAATGTGAAGCGTTATCATTCGATGGACTAAAACGTGGGCTAGACCAAATCCGCGAATTCGAGGGGAGACGGTCGGATTATAATTTGCCCCCCAATCACATTTTAGGGATAGTGCCGAATAAATTCCGCGCCAAGACCGAAAATCACGAACGGAACTTGCAGTATGTGCGGGAGTCATTTGGGAATTTAGTATGGGATGCCATTCCATTACGGACGGTGTTTTCTGAGGCGACAAATTTCAAACAGGCGGTATTCGCCTATGCACCCACCAGCTACGAAGCGGGGATTATGTGGGCGTTGGTCGAGCGATTTGAAAAAGAGGTGATGCAATGGGAAAACGCAAGATAAAGAATACCGATTTTAATCATTTTAGTGATGATGGCGGGCGTAATCGGGAAGATGCCAGTTATGAAGAGACGAATGCGGCGTTCTTCGGTCAATTCGCCGATATTCAAGCCGTCAAGCAACTGCGGATTGAACAGATCGATATTTTCGATATCGTGCCAGATTTAAGGCAACCACGCAGGACATTACCAAGTATTCTGAGGCGTGGTGGAAATGTCAAACCAGACAATATGAGTGCCATTTTTGAAAGATGGTTAAACATCACCAATGAGGAAAGGCAGAAAAACAACTATCCTCCCTTAAATTTACGCGAAGCGATAGAAATGGTGGAGACCGCGTTACCTTCGCCGATTGCCGAACATACTAGGACTTATGAAGATGAACATCGATTACCACGGATGTGGATTACAGAGTATGGCATACGAATCGATCCGCGAGACATCAAGAATGTGGACTCGATAGACGATGGCTTGCGTCCGGAGTGGCTCGAAGCACCCGATAGCTTAGAGCTAAAAAAACAACTGTCTAAATTTAGTACAGAAGCGGCACTCATGCAGATTATTGTGCTTGCGGCGAGCATTAAACAAGATGGGTTAACCAATCCCATCACACTGGTGCGCCGAAAAAATGACTATGTCATCGAAACAGGCGAAAGGCGGTGGATGAGCTATCACCTGCTTTATATGGTATATGGTGAAGATTGGCGAAAAATTCCATCTCGCATCGTCACGGAGCATAATATATGGCGACAAGCGTCGGAAAACAATGCCCGTCAGGAATTAAATGCCATATCGAAAGCAAGACAATTAGCCCTGTTGATTATGGATATGTATGATAAAACCAATACGAAATTTCTACCGATTGAGGCATTTGAGCATGAACAAGATTATTATGCACAAGTGGCAGATGGTGTCAAATGGCGGGTCTTAGTAGGTGAAACTCAAAAATTACTAACCTTTTTAGGATTACGCGACCCCGCACAAATTCGGCAATATCGGGCATTATTGCGGATAGATCGGGACTTATGGGATTTTGCCGATGATAACAATATTTCGGAGTTTGAAATTCGTGAGATGGTTCGTTCTGGTTTTATGCCATCAAAAAGTGATGTGCGGAGTGATCTGAGCGAAAAACTCGCCTCGCTGGTCAAAGAGGCATCAAACGTAAGCGAAGAGGATACCTTCTCTATGGAATGGTATAAAATCGCCAATCGGCAAAGGGCGCTGGCAAAAAAGTTATCCCCTGAGAATAGGCGAAAGATGGTGATTTTACTGCGTTCATTAGCGGATGAAATTGAGAAATTTAAATAGCCTCAAAACGGGGAGATCGTTACGCACGTAACGATCTCCCCCCAAAAAATGGAGTTATCTGCCCTGCTGTACCCTCATGCCTGTTCTGCCAAAATATCTTCTGGCGCACTGCCAAGATAGGCTTTAATCACGGCAGGGTCTTTTTGGACATAAGCAGGTGTCCCCTCCGAGATTTTTGTGCCATAATCCATCACACTCACTTGGTCAGATATGCTCATGACCAATTTCATGTCGTGTTCGATGAGGAAAATAGTCAGGTTTAACTCATCGCGTAAATTGCGGATGAAGCGCATCATCTCATCGGTTTCTTGCGGGTTCATGCCTGCCGTTGGCTCATCCAACAACAGCAACTGAGGACGGAGCGCCAACGCTCTGGCAATTTCTAAACGGCGTTGAAAACCATATGCCAAATTGCTCGCCAACAAATCACCTTTATCCCCTAGCCCAACAAATTCCAACAACCGATAGGCTTCTTTCAGCGCATCGCGTTCTTCATGACGTGTGCGTGACAACCCCAACACAGACCCCAGAGGTGTCGCTTTGAGGTGAATGTGCATCCCAACCAGAATATTCTCTAATGCCGTCATTGCACCAAACAGGCGAATATTTTGATATGTCCGTGCAATCCCTCGATGAGCAATTTGGTCGGTTCGCAAACCCCGAATGTCACGGTCATTGAATAAAATACGCCCTTCTTCGGGTGTATAAAAACCCGTGATGCAATTGAAAAAGGTCGTTTTGCCAGCACCATTCGGTCCGATAAGGCTGGCAATCATCCCTCGTTTGATTTTCAAATCCACCGCATTCACGGCTGTTAAGCCACCGAAACGTTTGGTGACACCCACTGCGTTTAGCAATAAATCACTCATGGCTCATTCTCCTCAATCTGTGCCTGTCGGTTCTGGATGGGCTAATAATCGGGCTTGTTCCGTCAAGCGCGGTGGCTTAGGTGGCAACAAGCCTTCGGGTCTGACCAACATCACCAACACCAACAATCCGCCAAATGCCAATAACCGATAACT
>PGTJ01000266.1 GCA_002794515.1 Phototrophicales bacterium | reverse complement strand
TCCCAATATAGCCAACATCAGAAAAAATAGAAAAAAGGATTTTTTATCATGAAAATACGCACGATTTTATGTTTGCTTCCCCTTTTGTTACTTTCTTTTGCCCCCTTATCTGCACAAACGACAAACACCTATCTCGCTGGCACATTATCCGGATCTGCGCCGTCAGGCACGTATCCCGTTGGCAAGTTCAATGTGATATGGGATGATGACCGTAAACAATTGCAGGTTTTTCATCAAGATAGACCCGAAAAATCGGTCTTCGAGACGGTCGCAGGACAGCCATTCGTCCTCGCCGCCGATGGTGAAGGCACATTTGAAGAGGTGCGTGGGTTATTTTTTATATCTGATGAACGCCGATTCACATGTGCCGAACAAAAAATTCGGGGTATCGAAGATTATGGGAATGCCGTTTCTATCTTTGGTGATTTAGGATGTGATCATAACATGTATGATTTAGCGTTCAATTTGACTTTTTTCGATATGGACGAACATTCTTTGTATTTCGAGATCAACGTAGGTGGCGCGAATCGCGTATTTTTCACTTATGCCAGTCCATCAGATGAACACATTGTCGGCTTTGGGACGCAATTTTCGTTCTTCGATTTTAAGGGCAAACGTCTGCCGATATGGGTCAGTGAACAAGGGATCGGACGTGGCGCACAACCCATCACAGCAGGGGCGAATGCCACCGCACGGGCGGGTGGCACATGGTATACCACCTATGCGCCTATCCCACATTACATCACCAGCAACATGCAATCGTTGATGTTGAACAATCACGAATATGCCATATTCGACATGACCCAGCCCGATCGCATTCAGGTCGAAGTATGGGCTTCTGTTGAGGCTCAACGTGTCGTATCGGGATATATTTTTCATGGCGATACCCCCGCAGAACTCATCAGCCAATATACGGCGCTCACGGGGCGGATGCGTCCATTACCCGATTGGATTTTAGAGGGTGCTGTGGTGGGGATGCAAGGTGGCACAGCGCGTGTTCGTGAGGTGTATGCCCAATTACAAGCCTATGATGTGCCGATTGTCGCCTTCTGGTTGCAAGATTGGGTTGGGCAACGCACGACCAGTTTTGGCAAACAATTGTGGTGGAATTGGGAATTGGATATAGACCGCTATCCCGATTGGGATGGATTGGTGCGCGATTTTGCCGATGCGAATATCCGCATGATGGTGTATATCAGCCCATTTTTAGCAGATGTATCGGATAAGCCGAATGTTCGTACCAATTATTATCGCCAAGCTGAAGAATTGGGCTATCTGGTCAAGGATATGTACGGGCAGGTGTATAACACCCAAAACACCGATTTTTCTGCCGCATTGGTGGATTTGACCAATCCCGAAGCATGGGAATGGTATAAAGGGGTCATCATTCAAGAGGTCATCAATCGTGGTGCAATGGGTTGGATGGCAGATTTTGGCGAGGCATTGCCCTATGATGCCCTGCTTTGGAATGGCGAGACGGGCGAGACGATGCACAATCGCTATCCCGAATTATGGGCGCAATTCAATCGTGAGCTGATAGAGGCAGTCGGGCTAGGTGATGATGCCGTGTTCTTTATGCGGGCGGGGTATCGTGAAAGCCCGCGTTATTCGACCTTATTCTGGCTCGGCGACCAGTTGGTCGATTGGGATGAACATGATGGCATCAAGACGGCGGTCACAGGGTTGTTGACCAGTGGGTTATCGGGATATGTGTTTAATCATAGCGATATTGGTGGTTATACCACCATCACCAACCGCTTACGCAATTATCACCGTAGCGAAGAATTGCTGTTGCGTTGGATGGAGCTGAATGCCTTCACCACTGTTTTCCGCACGCACGAAGGCAATCTGCCCGATGATAATGTCCAATTTTATACTAACGAGGCGACATTATCGCATTTTGCCCGTTTTGCCAATGTATATCGGGCGTGGGGATTTTATCGGCGCGCGCATTGGTCGCCGAAGCCTCTCTGACGGGCTTGCCTGTGGTGCGCCACTTGTTCATCCATTATCCACATGATGAAGCGGTGTATGATATATCCTACCAACAATTTTTGGTCGGCACAGAATTATTGGTCGTCCCTGTATTAGATCCACAAACTACATCGGTTTCGGTTTATCTGCCTGCTGGCGAGTGGGTACATGTGTGGACGGGTCAGACCTATGGCGATACAGCCACAGGTCTGACCATCACCATTGATGCGCCAGTGGGGATGCCTGCCGTATTCTATCCAGTTGGGTCTGCGGTTGGGGCGCAATTTGTGCAGAATTTGGTAGAATTAGGCGTGATGGATTAATCCTTAAGGATGGTGAATGGCTTCTGGCAACAGCAATCGTGAATTGATACAAATTGAGGCGGGCGAAGAGGTGACATCTGTTCGTGACCGTTTATCATTCATTCATGGTAAGCGCGTCTTATTGGTGTGGCCCGAAGAAGGCACTGCATTAACCCGCAAACTCGATTTAGTCCTTGTACAACGCGAAGCTATGCGCCGTGCCATCCGTTTAGCGATTGTCACTCATGATTTGCAAGTCATTCAACACGCCAAAGAACTCAATATCAGCACCTTCGAGACCATCGGCGCGAGTGAACGGGGCAGGTGGAAGCGTGGACGCGCCAAAGTGTTCACCGACCGCACCGACCGTCCTAAAGATGCGCCAGAGAGTGAAGAGGTGGTATCTGAACTGAAAGATGTGGTCAGCAGGCGGATTGAACGTCCGCCCATGGGTGCATTGCCCACATTGCTCATTCGAGGTGGATTAATCAGCATTTTATTGGCGATTATCGCCATCGGGGTATATTTATTCGTGCCGAGCGCTACCGTGACGATTATCCCTGCTGTGCAACATATCGAACAGAGCCTGCAAATTGTCATCAATCCAGACCCACAATTCACATCGATTGA
Source organism: Phototrophicales bacterium (assembly GCA_002794515.1). Classification (GTDB taxonomy): domain Bacteria; phylum Chloroflexota; class Anaerolineae; order Aggregatilineales; family Phototrophicaceae. The sequence goes on along the minus strand of PGTJ01000266.1, from coordinate 872 downwards.
TGTGGAAAATGGTGTGTTGCCCGCCACTGTTTTGAAAATCGAAGTCGAAGCCAGTTATTCTAGCCCAACAACGGGTGTGCAACAATTTGGCAGTGGATTAGCTGTGGGAGATGTGTTGTTCACCAACCGCACATCAGCACCGATTACCATACCACTCGGCACAACGGTCAGCACAACCGATAACCCGCCTGTTTTATTCCGCACCACCCAAGAATCGCAATTGCCCGCCAATGGGGATATAACCGTGTCTATCGAGGCATTGCCCAGTTCTGCGGGTGAAATTGGCAATGTCGAGGCGAATCGCATCACATCGGTCATCGGACCATTGGGCGATCAGGTGACTGTGACAAATCCACAACCCACGCGGTCAGGTGTGGCACAGGTTGAGCGTGCGGTCAGTCCATCCGATAAGCAGACGCTGGAATTATTAGTCGACCAAATCATTCAAGACCGTGCTTATACCGAAATTCAAAATTCGACACAACTTTCGCCTGATGATTATGTTTTATTTGATACCTTGCAAATTGTCGAAGAACGCGATGATTGGATGCGTTGGAGCGCTGATGTGGGCGATCTGCAAGATACCCTCACCCTCACCAAGCGAGCAGTTGTGCAGGTGTTGGTGGTGAATACGCGCTTGGGGCAACAAATTGTATTCGCACAAATGGCGCGTCAGGTGGTACGTGGACGGAGCATAGACCCCAACACCATCCAGTATCGTACAGGTGATGTTTTGATCACACGCGATGAAAGTGGTCGTATTTTGAATGTATTTTTCACCATGGCGGGGCGTTGTACGGCGCGGGCGCAAATCGACCCCGAAGTGGTGAAGGCACAAATTGCCAACAAATCATTTGATGAGGCGATTGAAC
>PGTJ01000268.1 GCA_002794515.1 Phototrophicales bacterium | reverse complement strand
GGTCAGTTCAATATCCGCGACTCGTTCACCATGCGCGTGGATGTGGCAGTGAACCAGATACACGTTTATTTGAATGATATGCTGATATTCACCCATACCCTGACCACCCCGCTTGAAATGGGGCAGGTAGGGGCATATATGACCACAGGCATGGGCATTAGTGCCATAACCATTCAGGGGCGTTCATCTTAGTGTGATTGTGTTGCTGGTTTAATCACACTGGCGATGTTCGTTGGCATTTCGATGTCTTCGACGGCTGAGGTGTTGGCTATGGGCAAGGTGACGATGAACCGACTGCCTTTGGGTGTGTTATCTTCGACCCAAATATCACCTCCATGCGCCACTGCCACCAATTTGCAAAAGGCTAATCCTAACCCCACACCGCGTCGTGTGGATTTTCGTCCTTCGACTTGTGTGAAGCTATCGAACAGGGTTGCCCGTGCTTCGATTGGGATGCCAGCGCCTTCATCACAGACTTCGAGGCGCATGAATGGGGTGGTCGTGCCGTTCAATTTGCCTTCATGGGGTGTATTCAGATAGGCTTTGATGTGAATCGTTGTGTTTTCTGGGCTATATTTCAGGGCGTTATCGACCAAATTGAGCAACAGGCGCTCGACTTTATCGGGGTCGATATTCACCATTGGCAAATCAGGCTCAATAGCAGATACCAACCGAATATGCGTATCATGAGCGATTGGCGCAAGTTCTTGCATCACATTGTCGATGATGCCCTTTATGGCGATATGTTCCGTCTTGATGCCGAATTTGCCGTCTTCGAGTTTGGCAATATCCAGCATGGTATCGACCCGCGCCAATAATTTTTGGATGGCGCGTTTGCTGGTGTTGGTGATGTCGGTTATCAGGTCTTTGCGAGGCATATCCGCGGGCACGACATCGTTGATAATCTTAAAACTGGTCATGACCGATGTGAGCGGACTGCGTAAATCGTGGATGATCATCTGTGTGAGCTGTTCGCGGGCATGATGCAATTCTTGTTGTTGCGTTTGGTCATAAAACACCAATAAAATGCCAATCACCCGACTAAGTTCATCACGCACAGGCAAAATTTGTCGTTCAAAATGACGCACTTGCCCATTCGCCATCAGGCTATAGCTGTGTCTGGCGTAATCTTCCCATTGGGTGGGGGTCTTGAGGCGGGCGATGAGCGCCCGAAGTTCCCATACATTGGTGAAGCCCAAGTGCTTATGGAGTGTGGTTTCTTTATCGAGCAATTGTGTCACCGAATTGCCGATGAGGTTCAACGGCGAGACATCCAACATGGTCATACGCGGATTGGCGAGGGCGATCACACCCTCTTGATTGATGAGGATGAGACCTTCTTCGATGGCATCTAATACAGCTAATAATTGTTCGATGGTGCGTTGATAAAGCGCATCGGCATTGGCTTGTACACGGGCATTTTCGATGGCTTGTTCATATTGACGCGAAAGTTGTTTGATGAGATTTTCGTTTTTAAGGGTTTGTTGGGCGATATGATTGCGCGAGCGACGCAGGGCATATAACCCCAAAATCATGGCGATGGCGAAGAGCAACACCGTAATCTGATAGACAATGTTAAATTGCTGTGGGGGTAAATAGACCATCAGCACCACACCCACAAAAATACCCAATACCCACGCCACGATGATGAATAGGCGAGAAGTGAGCGGTTTTTTTTGTGTTGGCAAGTTAACTTTTGTGGTCATTCTGTCAATATTCCCATCAATATTGCATGGCGATATTACCCTTATAGTACCTGATAACTATCATCAAGAAAATTTTGAATATATACCAAATTTCAAACATTTGCCGATGATACTTCGGCGGTTTGTGTGATGATCTCATGACGCATCAATGGCAAGGTGATGACAAAACACGCCCCCGATAGCGGACTTTGTGGCGCGATTTGGATCGTCCCGCCGTGCGCCTCAATTGCCAATTTGCAAAATGTTAGCCCCAAACCACTGCCTTTGCTACCGCGTTTGGGCGCGTTATCTTTAATCTGATGAAATTCATCGAAGATATGGTCTTGTTCGGCGAGTGGAATGCCAGAGCCACTATCTGCGATTTGAATCTCGATGCTGTTATCGGTATGTTTGGCAATCAATAATATTTCGCCACCCATTGGGCTATAGCGCACGGCGTTGTCGAGCAGGTTGATCAACACACGGCGGATGATATTGGCATCGACATACAAGCGGGGTATCGTGGGAGATATATCGCGCTTGAAGACAATTTGCGCCTCTTGCATGGATGCCGATAGGGCGCTATGAGCGGCATTCACAATGCTATTCAAATCGGTATCGCCCAATTTGAGGGGCAATTGACCTGCCTGTAATTTGTAAATATCCAAAATATTCTCGACCAATTCTAATAAATCTTGGGCATTATTCAAAGAAATATTCAACACTTCGCTGATGGTTGGATCCATGTTATCGGTGATGAGCGATATGGCGAAGTTGATGCCACTAATCACCGACCCCAACGGACCGCGCAGGTCATGCACCATCATGCGGGTGATATTTTGCCGATATTTGGCGAGCAATCGTTCCTCGGTGATGTCGTGCAGGGTCAATAAGCGCCCGATGATATAATTTTGGCTATCTCGCACGGGTGAGCCGACCATGCGGATATGACGCACCTGTCCATCGCGGTGTATCTCAAACGGGTTGGTGGTGAGCATATCGGGTTCGGAGCGGAGAATACGGCGTACTTCGCTGAGCGTTTGGGCGAGGCTCTGATTTTCTCTATCGTTTTCCAGACCATATTCAGCCCACAATAATTCGATAAAATCACGCTTGTCATCGTCATGTAATGACACGCGGAGCAATTCCTCTGCGCTACGGTTGGCTTTCATCAACATGCCATCACGGTTGAGCAAAATCACCCCATCGCGTGTCGAGTCGAGGATGGCTTGCAGTTGATTGTTATGAGCACTGATTTGCTCAATTTGTTGTTGGCGTTCTGCTAATAAATTGGCATTTTGGATGCTGATGGTCGTATGTCCGCCTAAACTCTTGAAGAACTCCAGATGTTCTTCGGTAAAGAAATCAATCGCGTGGCTTTCGACATTTAACACACCAATCGTCTTTTGGTCTTGGATGAGTGGCACAAGTACCGATGATAAAAATGTGGGCGTATCGCCATTGTCATTCGGATGAGGGGAGACATATCCTCTTTCGCGCAGATTATTGGCGACAATCATCGGCACACCCGTCTGGATGACTTTGCCGACCAATCCATCTTGCAAATCGGTGATGACTTCATAATCGTGCCATTCGTCATTGATGCGTTGCATATGCAAGATACGTAAGTTGTTTTGGTTTGTGACCAATGCCAACGCCGCTAAATCTGCTCCAGAGGCATTAATCGCCGCTTGTAATACATTGCGGATGAGCCGTTCCCGATTGAGCGATGCCGAAATTTGCTGGGCAATGGTCTCTATCAGGCTCAGTTGCTTCATCCGTTGGATGAGGTCTCTTTGGGTTTGTTGATACAAAATCGCATTATGGAGTTGCGTGGCAATCTGATTCGCCGCCATTTCGAACAGGCGTTGTTTGCTCTCTGTTAGGGCTTTATCGGCATAATGACCAATCATCAAAATCCCAATCGTGCGGTTATTGGTGATGAGTGGTGCTATGAATAAAACGCTCAGCATGTTGTGGGTCATGAATTGATCTAAACCTGCTGAGATGTTATTCGTCTTGCGATATACCGTGATACTGGTGCCTTTGCGTGCTTGTAAATGGATGAATTCAGGAATGAGAAATAGAT
>PGTJ01000092.1 GCA_002794515.1 Phototrophicales bacterium | reverse complement strand
CCTCGCGCACGGCTCTGATGAGCGGTTCGTGTTGCCGATGTGTGGCACAAACAATATATAACGGGCAATAAATCGGCTCTAATTGAGCGACAAATAAATTGCCTTTGTTCATCTCTTCACGCGCTTCGCTGGCTTCTAAAAGAGATAACCCGACACCAGCAATCACCAATGCGATGCGCGTGGCATCATCATCGGTCTGAATAGCTCGTTGATAGTTGAGCGCATGTTTTTCAAAAATGGCTTGCGCCCATGTCTGAAATGGACAGTAGATATCTGCCCCAATCCAGGGATAGTGTGCCAATTGCCCCCATGTGGCATGACGTAATTCATCGTGCCATCGCATCGGCACACCAACCACCAGTTCAAAATCGGTGAGATAATAAGCCGTGAGTTGTGGGTCGTCTATGTTGCCACACACAAAACCCAAGTCGAGCGTGCCTTGTCTGAGGTACTCCATAATTCGTCCCGAATGGCTACTAATCAGTTGCAAATCTATCCCCGCACAATTTTTATGGATGTCGCGCACCCATTCTGTGACGCGCAATTTTTGTGGGGGAGAATTTAATCCCACCACCACCTGCCCCATCAGGTTCGATTGAATTTGGTTGGCATAGCTGGCAAATTCTTGGGCGGCACGGAGCGTATTTTGTGCTTTATCATACAACAACCGCCCGTGTTCGGTGATTTGCACCCCGCGTGATGTACGCTGAAAGAGTTGCACACCGAGTTCATCTTCTAACGCCTTGACCGTCATGCTAATCGATGATGGCGTGGTGAAAAGGCGTTTAGCGGCACGGGTGATATTTTCTTCTTCAGCAACCGTCACAAATACATGTAGCTGATGTAATTCCATATAACCGATTTCCTATTCACTCTCATCAGGAAAAATACGCGCAATCTGTAGCGAAAAATCGGGCAAAATATCGCCCCCAGACAGGGTCATATGTCGCTCATATCTATCAACCATCAATCGATGTTCCGATGCCAAGGTGCATACATATACAGTGCGATTTTCTGGAAATATCAACCACACCATTGTTGTATCTGCTAATAAATAAGAGCGCGCTTTTTCAAACACATAGATTTCTTTATCATAAGACGAGACAACTTCAACCGCTAAATCGGGCGCATTTTCCAAAACACCACCAACCAATCCATCAGCGCGTGCTTTGCTGATATAACCCGCATCGGGCTGAAAAACATTATCGCCAACACGATACCCACCATCCGCACCCGATACATACCCCAGATGATGCTTTTCGGCATATTCATCTAAAAAACGGGCAATTTTTACAGCAATAACCGAATTCATTTTGCTAGAAGGTGCCATATCGCCATCCCGTCCTTTTTCGATAGGCATACCATTAATCAGTTCCCACCGCTTATCTCGGTTTTCGGGCAATTGGGCAAATTCCCAAAATTCGCTGATGGTCATCGGTTGAATGATGTTTAACATAATTCCACTCCGCACGCTTTTCAGTCTATTATAAACGCAATTGCACATTTTGTGTTCAATAAACCCGAACACAACGTTCAAAAAATAGCATACACAAGGGTTCAAAAAGGGGCATATACTGTATTTATGGTTTAGAAGAAAGAGCTATTCATGAACAACAATCGATACCCAACAACAGTGTGGCAAGTCGCTTCGGCGGTGATCGTCTTGGCACTCATCTTTTTGGCGCTCACATCGTTCAATATGGCATAACATATCACGGCAATCATCGTGTGCATCAAAGGCATATCCAAATGGGATGTGCCTTTTTTTGTTGAAATACCCAATTGACAAAATTCAAATGGTATGGTAATTTTTAGGTGTGTCTAAAAATTTTTTGAGGGTTTTGTAAAATGGGATTTTACACAAATCTAAAAAGGGTGATGCAAATATTCATGATGGTGTTTATGGTGCTTGCGCCCACACATGCCCAATCTGCCCCATTGCGGATTGTCGCCACCACCACACAAGCCACCGACCTGATACACATCTTGACCAATGGGGTATCTGACCAATACATCCACATCACGGGATTGATGGGCGCAGGTGTAGATCCACATTTATACAAGCCGACTGTAGCCGATATTGAAGCCATGAACCAAGCCGATATGATCGTTTATAGCGGGTTACACCTTGAGGGTCAATTTGATGCCGTTTTTGAGTCGGTCAGCCAACGCGGTGTGAAGATTCATCGCCTCGCACAACCGGTTATTGATGCGGGTTATGTCTTGAAATTTGATGAAAATGGCATCGCCACCGATGACCCACACTTTTGGTTCGACCCGCGCAATTGGGCATTAGCCACACAAGCCCTCGCCGATCGATTAGCCGATATCGACCCCATACACGCCGCTATTTATCTGGCTAATGCCAAAGCCTATATCGCCCAACTGGATGCGTTTTATGCGTGGGGCGTAGAGGCGATGCACCAAGTGCCAGCCGAATTGCGTTATATCGTCACCTCGCATGATGCCTTCCGTTATTTTGGCGATGCGTTTGGTTGGACGATGGTCGGCATTCAGGGCATTAGCACCGCCAGCGAAGTCGGCGTGGGTGATATTCAAGCGGTGGTGAATTTCGTCATCGAAAAGAACATCCCCGTGATATTTGTCGAGAGCAGTGTGCCACCCGCCACCATCCGAGCCGTGCAAGAGGCGGTCATCAGCAACGGCGGACGGGTGAATGTTGGTGTGCGCGAATTGTACTCCGATGCGATGGGTGAACCCGATACCTTCGGCGGGACATATATCGGCATGATCGCCGCGAATATCTATACCTTGTTGCAGTCGTATCAACTGGCTGGGGTCGAATTGACCATCCCCGAATGGAATGCGCTGGTCATGCCCACCCCACCCGATGAATTGTTTGAAATCAACTAAAGATGAATGATAGGTGATGGACGACATACGCGCTTTGCGCTAGTCGTCCAGTACGCCGATGTAGTGGCAGACGAGAGTCTTTAGCCTCGTATGTCAGCCATCAAAAACAATATGTAAGGACATAACATCATGACGACATGGGCATTAGAAATCGAAGATTTGACCGTTGCCTATCATAGCAAACCTGCGGTCTGGGATGTGGATATGTGCATCCCAGAAGGCGTGCTGGCGGCGATCATCGGACCCAACGGCGCAGGAAAATCTACCCTGCTCAAAGCGGCATTGGGGCTAATCCCCAAAGCAACGGGGCATATCACCTTTTATGGAAAGCCCTATGCCCAAGCACGGGCGTGGATTGGGTACGTCCCACCTCGGGGTAGTGTCGATTGGGATTTTCCGACGACGGCGCTGGATGTCGTCCGCATGGGTTTGTATGGCAAACTGGGCTGGTTTAAGCGGGTTGGCAAAAACGAGACCGAACTCGCCATGTCGGCATTAGAACAGGTCGGCATGGCAGATTATGCCCATCGGCAAATTCGGCAACTATCGGGCGGGCAACAACAGCGCACATTTTTGGCGCGGGCATTGGTGCAAGATGCGCGCATTTATTTCATGGATGAGCCGTTTGTGGCGGTGGATGCAGTGACCGAAAAGGCGATTGTGGCGATTTTACAATCGCTCCGCGCACAAGGCAAAACGGTGGTGGTGGTGCATCATGACCTACAGACCGTCACCGAATATTTCGACTGGGTGACGATGTTGAATGTGCAATTGGTCGCCAATGGTAAAACGGCGGAGGTGTTCACCAGCGACAATTTGCACAAGGCATATGGCGGTAAATTAGCTTTTTTGAATGATATGGGTGTGGAGGTGCGCTGATGGGTGTATTAGGACGGCGCATCAAATCTGCCGAAACACAACGGTCACAACCACATACATGGGCGCAATCGCTGGCATCTCGCCATGATATGGGCGGATTTTCTATTTGGTATATCATCATCGGCATCGGTGTATTGGCGTTGTTGTTCATCCCGATGAGCATGTTATTGGGGGTGCGCTACGATTACACGTTGATCGTGGTGGCGCTCGGCGGGACGTTGTTGGGCATCTTGAACGGCGTGTTGGGTAGTTTTGCCGTGTTACGCCGACAAAGTCTATTGGGAGATGCGCTTTCACACGCCGCCTTACCAGGGGTATGCGTGGCATTTTTGTTCTTTGGGCGCGATATGGGCGCGTTGCTCATCGGCGCGGGCATATCCAGCTTATTGGGGGTGTGGTTCATCCGCATCCTGACCCAAACCACCCGCCTCAAACAAGATGTGGCGATGGGCATCATCCTCACATCATGGTTTGCGTTGGGTGTTGCCCTGCTCACGTATATACAATCGCTCCAAACAGCCAGTCAGGCAGGATTAGATCACTTCATCTTCGGGCAAGCCGCCGCTATTCGGTTGGGCGATGTGGTTTTGGTAGCGATGGTTGGTGGTGTTTGCTTGATGGTGGTCATCGCCTTCTGGAAAGAACTGAAACTCATGACATTTGACCTCGAATTTGCACAAGCCAATGGCTACCCTGTGCGCTTTTTGGATGCCATTTTATCGCTATTGGTGGTGATCGCCATTGTATTGGGGTTACAACTGGCAGGTGTGATTTTGATGGTCGGGTTATTGATTGCCCCTGGCGTGGCGGCACGACAATGGACGCGCAACATGGCGCAAATGCTGACGCTGGCGGGCATATTCGGCGGATTTGCGGGTGGTGCTGGCGCGGTCATCAGTGGATTAGATAAAAATCTGCCCACAGGCGCGTTGATCATCGTGGTGGCGGTGATCATCGTATTTGTATCGATATGCGTTGCGCCAGAACGTGGCTTCATCTGGACATGGCGCAAGCGCCAAGCCGATGCCAAACACATCAACGGAGGCGGGCATGTCGCTGATTGAACAGGTCATCATTCGCCTATTAAACTTGTTTTTATCGTATGAACAAATCAACACCCTATTCAACGACCCGCGCACGGTGGCGGTGATCATCGGCGGGTTGATCGCCCTATCCAGCGCCGTCTTGGGATCATTTTTACTCTTACGCGGATTAGCGCTAACCACCGATGCGATTAGTCATACGGTGTTATTGGGCATTGTGGTCGCCTTTTTAGTGATGGTCGGATTATTGGGAATGGAAGCCGATTTGTCATCGCCATTGTTGATCATCGGCGCGGCGGGCGCGGGTGTATTGACCGTGTTGCTGACAGAACTGATAGAACGATCGGGGTTGGTCAAAGAAGATGCGGCGCTGGGTTTGGCATTTCCATTTTTATTCGCCATCGCCATTTTGCTCATCGCCCGTTTCGCCGATAATGTGCATCTCGACCAAGATTCGGTCATGGTGGGCGAAATCGGCATGGCATCTGCCAATGCCAACAGTTATTGTTTCGCCAATTGCGACCCCATCACCATCACGCCAGATGACCCTCGCGCCAAAATTACCCGTGAGTGTGTGAATTGCCTATCTGAGGGCATCAGCCCGCGTCATCCCAATGCCATTTTTGAAGCAGTATGCGCCAATTGTGGCACATATACGGCGGGGCAAATCATCGCCCAAGCATCGCGGGGGAATCCGTTGGTTGCCCCAGAAGATAACCCGCAATTGGTATTCATCCCCAAATCATTGGGTGTGATGAGCCTCCTGATGCTGATCACGTTGGCATTTGTTGGGTTGGTCTATAAAGAACTCAAACTGGCAACATTTGACGCAGACTTGGCGAAGGCATTCGGATTTCGCCCCGCGCTATTGCATTATCTGCTGATGGTTCTGACCAGCTTGGTCGCGGTTGGCGCATTTGATGCGGTTGGCTCGATTTTGGTGGTGGCATTCTTCATCATTCCGCCCGCAACGGCGTATCTGCTCACCAATCGTTTGTGGCTGATGCTGGCGCTCAGCCCGCTCATCGGGGTTATCAGTGTGTTCACGGGTTATGAATTCGCCAAAGGCAATTTTTTAGGATTAATCGATATGAGCGCCGTCATGCGCTGGCTGAATAGCACCTTCGGGCTGAATTTGCATACCACCTGGGATTCATCGATATCGGCGAGTATCGTGCTGATGATGTTCTTCTTTTTGCTGATGACATGGTTATTCTCGCCAAAGTTCGGCGTGGTGGCGCTGATGATTCAACGGCGTAATCAGCAACGTCAATTCGCCGAACAGGTGGTGCTAGAGCATATTTATCATCATCAACATACCGAAGCCGAATCGACAGAATTGTGCGCCGCTACCCTACACGAACATTTGAAATGGTCAAAACGGCGCATGATGTGGTGCATCGCCCGCCTACGTGCCTTGCATTATATCACCCTACAGGCGGGTCAGGTGGCGCTGACAGAACGTGGCGAACAGCGCGTGCGCCAATTCAATCGGGATGTGCTGGGTTTGTCGATAATATCGGACACCACTACGATTGTCACCTAAATCTCAAAAAATGCCCCATGAAACCCGAATGGGATATGTTGTGGCACAATTGCCCGCCCCAATTCGGTCATGGTATGGGCATCCAACACCAACATGAACGAGTTGCCCTGTTGCGAATCCAGCACCACCACCAACAACACACCTTCATCTTCTGATGTGGCATTCGGCGCAGGCACAAACACTGGTTCGCTCGGATAGCACCCCGTCTCATGCCAAACCGATGTGTGCCGATTTTTGACATCCACCTTGACGATTTGGTTCAGAAAATCGTGGCTATTGGGTTTAATACTTGACCCATAGGCGAATTGATAGTCGCGCCCGTTATTGGCTTTGTAATTGATACGTGGCAATTCAATTGACTGTTCAGATAGTACCTGATATGTAGCACGACCACCACGTAATGGCAAGGTATAACGGCGGAATTGCCCCACTTGTGGATAATCATCACGCAATAAGGCATCGATATACAGCTGATCGATCAAGCGGGCATCATCATATGCCGATATATCGACTATCAGGGTGTCATCATCGGCTTCATAAGCATTGATGTGATGAAAGGCGAAAAATGCGTCTGTTGGGATATTGGCGACCACTTCGCCCGTGTGCCTATCCACCACCCAAAAACATGAGTCTTGGGTTTTATCCCACACAAAATTTTGGATGAACGGCTTATCGCCGAAAGCCAATGCCAAAGCACTTTTCAGCCGAAAAGAGTAATCGGCGATAATCAGATAGCGCGTAGTCATGGCAAAACTGTGGATGTACGCTGGCGATTTGACGGGGATGCTGGCGATTTTCGTCCGTCTTTTGCTGGTCAGCGCATATAATTGATATTCATTTTTGCGCCCGATGCGGAGCATATAATTCAAACCAACACGGCGGTCGAAATCGTAATGGGGATGCGCGGTGGCGGTTTGAGCGCTGAGCGCATCGTCATAATCTAAAACACCGAGCGTTTCGAGTGTTTTGGGATCGAACCGCACCGTGAGCGGGAATTCCGTCATAGCGATGAATTCGTCCTCAAGCCGTGTGATATTCACGACTGCATTATTGGCGGGTTCCGTGAGGAAAAAGGTGGCGAATGCCTTTTGGAACATCGTCCGACACGGATCTACGGCAAAACCACGATAATTGATCTTGCCCGTTTGGTTATCTTTGAGATAGGCATTAGAGCGGATGAAACGGTTGCCATAGCTCACCCGTCCATCGGCAAAGGTGAAGCGGTGAAGTTGCGCCAAGCCGTCAAACCAATGGGGGATGGGTGTTTTGCCCACCTCGAATTGTCCTGGTCCATTGCGGATGAGCGTACCATTCAGCCATGTGGGGAATTGCCCGATGATGGGCAATTCATCCACTGTGATCTCGTTGTGTTGCGATGTAAATCCTTGTGCATAGGCTTTGGTCATGTGTGCCTCAGAATGAACTAATCACGGTATGGATATGTCGGATTAAATCGGTGCGCCCAACGATTTTTTCTTCGCCAGATGCCATGTGTTTCATCTTGACCATGCCCATCTTTAGTTCATCCTCGCCCAAAATCGCCACCAGTGGGATACGTTTTTTATCGGCATGGGCGATTTGCTTGCCCAATTTTTTATCATCCATGACCAGTTCGACATGAATGCCCGCCTCGCGCAATTCAGATGCGAGACGCATGGATTCGGGGCGCATGACTTCATCCATCACCGTCACCAACACATCGACCACCGCCCCGCCGATGTTGGCTGGATACAGATTTAGCTCATCCATCAGCACCAAGATGCGCTCGATGCCGAAAGATGTGCCTGTTGTGGGCAGGCTCTCTTTGCGGAAGATGCCGATGAGGTCATCATAGCGCCCACCACCACTAATACTGCCCAAATTTGGCTCGCTGATGACCGTCTCGAAGATGGGTCCCGTGTAATATCCCAATCCGCGCACCATCGTCAGGTCGAAGGCATAATACTCTGGAGATACCCCCATCACATCGAGATAAGTCGCCATTTGGCGCAATTCGCTGATGCTGGCTCGCGCCTGTGGCACACCGCCTAACACATCATCCAGATAAT
>PGTJ01000346.1 GCA_002794515.1 Phototrophicales bacterium | reverse complement strand
TGCTGTATCCATTTGATAGCCGCGTATTTTCCCATCTTTATACCAACGGTACGCTGTTCGGTAATGGACACCTTTTTTCTTAGCATAATCGTGTATTCTTATGTACATTATAGTACATGAAAATACATACTTGTCAATAAAATGCCTTAACGTTGATGATACGCTTTTTTAATCATCCTCATTCATGGCATCAAGGTGACATTCGGCTCGCGCTTGCGTTCACTGATGGGTTTTACAGGCGGGCATTCCCAACTTTCGGGCGCGGTTTGTGCGCGCAGATCTTTGAATTTGGGCAGAATGCCACAGGCGAAGCATTGGTCACGACAATCCACTCGTGTCTCGCCTTTAATGCTCATCAGGTAGTCATCCACCAAGAATTTTTTATGCACGGCGGCATCGATATGATCCCATGGGAAAATTTCGGTGATGTCGCGCTCGCGCGTGGTGTAAAAACTGGGGTCTAACCCTTCATCGGCGAAGGCGCGTAACCATGTGGCGCGGTCGTGTTTATCCATCCACGCATCAAAGCGACACCCCATGCGCCAAGCGCGTTCAATCACCATGCCGATGCGCCTATCACCCCGACTCAACCAGCCCTCAAAATCGCTAGATTCAAAATCGTTCCAACGCAAGTGTAAGCCTTGCTCGCGCATCTGTGATTTGAGCATGTGCAATTTGGTCTCGACTTGTTCACGGCTATCTTGTGGCACCCATTGGAAAGGCGTGTGGGGTTTGGGGATGAATGTACTCACACCCACATTGACCGTTGCCTTCATGCCAATGATTTTACGACCTTCTTTGAGGATGGCTTTGCACAAGTTGATGATGCCTTGTACGTCGTCTAGTGTTTCGTTGGGATGCCCGATCATGAAATAAAATTTGATGGTGCGCCAACCGCGTGAATACACATCACGAGCGGTTTGTAGCACTTGTTCATCGGGGACGTATTTGTTAATCATGTTCCGCATCCGCTCGGTGGCGGCTTCTGGCGCGAATGTGAACCCATGACGGCGCGTATCGCCCAATTTATCTAATAAATCGGCACTGGTGGATTCGATACGCAAACTGGGCAGGCTCAGGCTCAAGCCACTGTCCGCATATTTCTGATGAATAGCATCCACCAATTCATGCACATAGACATAATCGGATGATGACAGGCTGAGCAGGCTGATTTCTTCAAAGCCTGTGGAATGGATGACCGCCTCGATTGCTTCCATCACTTCGGCGACAGGGCGTTCACGCACAGGACGGGTTATCATGCCTGCATGACAGAACCGACACCCGCGTGTGCATCCACGCATAATTTCGATTGGCGCACGATTATGCACCGTGTCGATATTTGGCACCAGAAATTTGGTGAACGGCTTGGGTAATATCGGCACAATTCGTTTTAATACACGTTTCGGCGCAACGGGGTTGTTGGTGCTTACGTGAGCGATTGTGCCATCTTCATTATAAGCGACATCATAAAAACGCGGGACATATATGCCCTGAATTTTTGCCACCGCCTCAAGTTGTTCATACCGTGATGCCCCGCGCATCTTTTTGAGTGTCTCTGCCACTTCGATGATGATCTCTTCGCCCTCGCCAATGACAAACGCATCGATAAAATGTGCCATCGGTTCGGGATTATAACAGGCATGACCCCCTGCGATGATCAATGGATACCGTTCATCACGCTCAATGCTCCGCACAGGCATCCCTGCGAGGTCGATCAGCGTCAGCACATTGGTATATAATTGTTCATAGGGCAGGCTGATGCCTAACAGGTCAAAATCGCGTATGGCATGTTTGGTCTCTAAAGAAAATAGTGGGATATTCGCCTCGCGCATGAGATGTTCCATATCATCCCATACCGAAAAAACGCGCTCCGCCAGCATATCTTCACGTTTGTTAACTTGTTCATAGAGGAGCATAATGCCCAAATTGGACATGCCCAAATCGTAAATATCGGGGAATGCCAACGCCACCTTAAACTCCACATCATCCCAATTTTTGGTGATGCTGTTATATTCACCACCGACATAACGACCTGGCTTTTCCACTTTGAGCAATATCCGACTCAGCTTGCGTTCAATTTGTTCTGGTGTCATATCCATATCCCTTTACAGTTCACTATAATGAGGATTATAGTATATAGATGGAAAAAATGTACATAGATAGCATGAATGAACATTGTATGACCATCTCAACCTTATTAAACCAAGTCTTCTTGGATGATGTGATGAATATCTTGCGCCAATTGCCCGATAAAAGTGTGGATATGATCTACGGCGACCCCGATTACAATGTGGGCATCAAATATAATCAAAAATCGTACACACAGAATTTTGATGCCTATATCAATTGGTATGTTGAATTGGCGAAAGAGTGTTTTCGGGTATTAAAAGATGATGGCAATATGTTCTTCATCAATTATCCCAAACAAAATGCCTATTTGCGCGTCAAATATTTAGATGATGTGTGTTATGAAGTGCTTGATTATGTGTGGATTTATAATACCAATGTCGGGCATAGTCCCAAACGCTTCACCACCGCTCACCGTAGTATTTTACATGCGCGAAAGACGAAAGATAATCGGTTTTATAAAGACCAAGTTGCCGTGCCGTATCAAAATCCTAATGACAAGCGCATTCGGCAAAATATGGCAGATGGCTCGAAGGGGCGGATGCCATATGATTGGTTTTATTTTGATTTGGTCAAAAATGTGAGCAAAGAAAAGACCTTCCACGCCTGTCAAATCCCACAAAAATTAGCCGAGATGCTGAT
>PGTJ01000260.1 GCA_002794515.1 Phototrophicales bacterium | reverse complement strand
ATTTTATGGCAGATACGCACCAATATGTTAGTGGAGCAACATGAAAATCATTACATGCTATAATGGGTAGAAATAAATAGTTATACAGGAGCAATTGATTATGTCCACGCTCACGATTATCGCTATTGGCGGGGTTTTACTCGGATTGGGTATCGCTTTTGCGGGGTATCGGCTATTCACCTTATTCATGAATATTTTGGGAATAGGGCTGGGCGGTGTCGTGCCTGCATATCTGGCTAGTCAGATATTCACCGATGCCCAAACAGTGGTTATCATCGGTATTGGTGTCATCGGCGCGATTATCGGCTTAGGGTTGATTAACCTCTTCTTCCGCGCAGGGTTGTTCTTTGTGGGTGTGGGATTAGGTGGCGGATTGGCATTTTTAATCATCCGCATCACCAATACACCACTATTTGAGCCACAAATCAATTGGACATCGGTAGCAGTCATCGGCATTAGCGGGTTAGTGGGTGGTGTTGTGGCGCAATTCATGCAACGCCCGTTATTGATTATCACCACATCATTACAGGGGGCTATTCTGAGTGTGGCAACAGGTGTGATTTTGCTCACCGAGACTAGTGGGACATTTGGGACGGTGAATAATTTGCAATTCAATGATAGTCAAAAAATCATGGTCATCGGGGCAACGGTGGTTATCGCCATTTTGGGGGGATTGGTGCAATTTTTCGGGATGCCCAATATGCAATGGCAACCACAAACCATGCCCAACGGACGCAAAAAATTTGTGCGTGTGGTCATACAACCACCTGTACCAATGCAGGCACAAGGATATTACCTACAAGGGCAACCGCCATATCCACCACAGGGATATTATCCACCCAATGGACAACCACCCTATCCACCACAAAACCCGCCGTATCCATCTGGACAACCGCCATATCCGCCACAAAATCCGCCTAAACGATGAGATTAGGCTTTTTTCATCCAATCGGCATCGGCATAAACGGTTTGTGCAATTTGTTGGGCATGTTGATATTCATCTGGCGTCAGATTGGCGATGATAAATTCGGCATCAAAAGTGATGATAAACCCCTGCACGATGGCGTGTGTGGCATCATCCCACGATACAAAATGTCCTAACGCATCTTGGAGGGTGATAGCCCGTTGCATGACTTTCTGTTTGGCGATGTGACGGGCTTCATCATCTGCAAAATAAAGCGCATCACAAATGCGTGTTAAATCGCCCGTGAGGGGTAATGTGCCGTGTTGCAATACACCACCACGACGGCGCAATTGTGCGCTCCCGACCAATTTACGCCCATCCAGAGCGGTAATTTCATAATGGGAGGGTGTTTCAAAGCATACTGCGCCCGTCATATTGGCATTATCAGCCCGTTTATCTGCCTGAAGTTGTGCGCCCAACAGCTTTAATCCCGCCATCAACCCCGTACTAATCCGCCGATAACTATCGACAATTGTGCCTTCTGCCAGTGGATGATGCTGGGGCAAACACAAGCTATAGGTCAATTCATCAGTATGCAAAATGGCTTTACCGCCAGTGGGACGGCGCACGACATCCCACCCGAATTGATGCAAACGGGTCGTATCGACATCGCTGAGGGATTGACCATATCCCAATGACAAACACGGCGGATTCCAGCTATAGAAACGTAGCGTGGGCAACGAGTCGCCACGAATCACCGATGTGAGGATGGCTTCATCCACTGCCATATTCCAAACACCATTGGTAGGGGTATCGTATATGAGGCGATATTGACGCATCATGAGCATTCGTCCTATACTGTGAAATAGTTTGTATTGACAATGGTAGCATAAATTATGTCTGATGATTATTTGAAATCGTTATTTGATGAAAATCCACCCTCACCCGACCAAACGGTGAAGAGTACGGCTATCCCCGATGCACCGACATGGGGACGGTTGGATAGTCAACCAACAGTAGCGAATACCCCGCCTGTTAATGCCAATGGTGAGGTTTATAAACCGATATACGTACCGCGTACCATCCCTGCCCCACCCCTACCAACCCCTATCATGCGCGATTCAGATGCCCGTCAACGCGCTCGCAAGCGGTATCGCAATAAACGCAAAGGCGGTGATGAATGGGCATGGGTCATCTTGGCAGGTGGCATGTTGGTGATGATTGGCGTGATGGGCATGTTCATCGTGTTGGTATTGCGTGGAATGACCACCACAGTTGAAATTTTGCCAACGGCAACAATTGATGTGGCTTTATTGCCACCTGCTATCGATTTGCGCGAACCTCTGGCAGGCAACGAAATTGTCATCGGCAGACCCATTACGCTCGATAATGGTCAGAGCATGTTATTAACCCCATGGGATGGCACAGGACGGTTTAGCGTATTAGTGATGGGCTTAGACCGCCGACCGGGCGAGGTCGGTTTGGCATATCGTACCGATACGATGATGATTGTCAGCATAGACCCCACCACCAATAGTTTGGGCATCTTGAGCATCCCACGCGATTTATATGTGGAAGTCCCCGGTTATTCCGAATATCAACGGATTAATACAGCGATGGTGCTGGGCGAGATACGCAGTCCGGGATATGGTCCACAGTTGGCGATGCAAACCGTACAATATAATTTAGGCATTCGTATTCATGATTATATCGCCGTTGATTTTCAGGCAGTGGTAGCGCTGGTGGATGCCATTGGTGGCATCACCGTGAGTATTGATTACACCATCAACGACCGCCAATATCCCGATATGAATTATGGCTATGACCCGTTTTATCTCCCTGCGGGGACGCATAACCTGAATGGGGCTACGGCGCTGAAATTTGCCCGTACACGGCATGGTGATAGCGATTTTGCGCGGGCGAGTCGGCAACAGCAAGTCATATTTTCGATACGCGATAAAGTTTTAGATTTTGATTTATTGCCCACGCTCATCTTCAATGCGCCGAGTTTATTGGCATCATTGAATAAAAATGTCAGCACAGGCATCCCATTGGAGAATATGATCCGATTGGCATGGTATCTGAAAGACATCCCACGACAAAATATCAAAACTGGGGTGATAGATGGGCGCTATGTGACCAATTACACCACCGCACGCAATGAAGCAGTGCTAATTCCACAACGGTCGACATTGGGTGAATTGATGGTATCGGTATTTGGGGCAAATTATGGACAGTGATAAAACGCTATAAGGGACGACACTGATGCCGTCCCTTATAGGAGATTGATTTACGGAAACCCGCCATGCCGTGTGTCACAGTGTTTTGAACCTGCTTTCGCAGGTGGGAATTCTCCTGAGAACTCTGGTCTTGGCTACGCAAGCCTATCACCTTCATTTCAGACGGCAATCCCCTCGTTGTGGGTGTTGGCTCAAAACGAGTCGCAACATCACGAACACAGCAGGATTAACACAGTTATAACACCAACATACCCCTATGTAAAGCCTAAATCCAAACACACCACTAACCATTTACCGATGACATTCATCATAGATAGAATATTTAAGGTCTGATAAAGCATCGCTTAAATGGTTTGATTATAGGCGTAGAGCGTGCTATAGTGTGGTGATATTTCGACCCAGGAGCAACTTTTATTCATGACCACTCAACTTATGAAAGAAACAATCGCCGAATTTATTGGCACATTCATCCTGATATTTATCGGTTGTCTTTCGGTAATATTAGCCAATAGCACCCCTAACATCAATGTGCTTGTACCCGCCTTCGCGCATGGCTTCGCCGTCATAGCCATTATTTATACCTACGGGCATATCTCTGGCGCACATGTCAACCCTGCGGTGACATTAGCACTACTGGTCGGTAATCAAGTCACCTTCGCCAAAGCCATATTTTATATGGTGGCGCAATTCGTAGCGAGCATTTTAGCGGTCTTGCTCATCGTAGCCATTTTGGGTAATAACGACAAT
>PGTJ01000113.1 GCA_002794515.1 Phototrophicales bacterium | reverse complement strand
CTTCTCGTGGCCTGGCAGTTGGTATTTGCGCGATTTCACCAAAGTGATTTATATCGATACCCGCGTACCATCGTCTGATGAATTGAGCAACACGATGGTGGTGATTGTGGGCGATAGCAATAATCCCAAAATCGAACCGCTCATGCGCGATAATTATCAAAAATTCACCTATAAGCGCATGTGGTGGCCCTATCAAAATATGTATTGGGATTTGAATGCCACAAAAATCAATGATTGGCTGAGTTTAGAGGATACCCTGTCGTCGCAACGGCGTCGTGCATGGTTTGATATTTGGTGGGCGCGAGATTATTCGGGTTATGAACAGGTGATATTCGACCCGAATTCACGGTTTAATCATCAGCTCCAATTAGAGACGTGGCCCGTATCGGATACAATGTATGTGTATATTCGTAAAGATATTATTGCCCAAGTGTGGTTGTATGGTGTTGGAGAGGGTAGCCCACTCAGCGAATTCACCCAATTACAAGTGAATGTGTGTAACGAGAATTTTGTGCAACGGCAAGCTATTAGCGTATTCCAAAGTCAGGTACAACCCCTATCGCGCCCAATTGGGTTAGCCGTTGATCGAAACGGGCGCATCTATGTTGCTGAAGAGCAAGAACAAGTTTCGCAAATCACCATCTTCGAGCCGAATGGTGATATTGCCAGTGTCTATGGTCAATACGGACCAAGTTCTATTGCGGGTCCATTTTTCGTCCGTCCAAATAGTGTTGCCATAGCCCCAAGCGGTGTTATTTATGTCGCGGATACATGGAATTATCGCATTCGTGCCTTCGATGCACAATTCAACCAGTTGAACATGTGGGGGCAACCGATCACCTTGGGCGAAAATGCCCCTGTTGAGCCGTTTGATGGTTTCTGGGGACCGCGTGATGTCAAAGTCGATAACAATGGCTTGGTCTATGTGGCAGATACAGGCAATCGGCGCATTCGTGTCTATACACCCGATGGGATATGGGTGCGCGATATTGGACGGAGTGGGTTAGGGGATGGTCAGTTACGTGAGCCTGCTGGCATCGCGCTTCACCCTGATGGACGAATTTTTATAGCCGATACATGGAATAAACGGATTGCCGTATTCAATACCAATGGCACATTCATCAAAAATTTTGACGTACGTGGTTGGTATGATGATTTTGGCAATCGTCCCTATATCGCTCTCGATGCCTCGCGTGATTTGCTTTATGTATCCGACCCAGATGCCTCGCGCATTTTGATGTACGATACACAAGGCAATTGTATTGGGTCATTTGGTAGCCCTGTGCAAGAAGGCTTGCCTAATCTCTCGCAATTCGGTGTGATTGGTGGCTTGGCGACTGATAATTTAGGCAATTTGTATGTGAGCGACATGTCTTATGGACGTGTGTTGAAGTTCACACCCTTTGAACGTCCGGGTGTTATTCCACAACTGGATTTGAATAATCCGCCACTTATTGTTGAGATTACACCAGAGGTTATCGAGATGACTGCAGAGACCACGCCTGAACGGATTACCCCTTTGGATGAGACTACTGCCGAAGCCACACCACAGGTTATCGAGATGACCGCCGAGACCACGCCCGATAACTAATGTGCCAATCTCTTGACAACCGTTTGGGTGGCGTGCTAGTATGTAATCAATCGAGATTTGAACGGCGAAAAGTGGGTCAAAAACCCACTTTTTGCTTTATAAATCAATAGTTGTGTGCTAGAATATTTATGACAGCTTGTTACAAAGTTGTCGAGAGATTGTGGGAGCAATCAGATACAGTGAAAAACGAATTTGAACTCGCTTTTAATGAAATTGCAGAACTGCGGGCTTTGCCACAAGAAATTGTGCTAGAAGCCTTGCAAACAGCGTTAGTCTCGGCATATCAACGCAATACCAATGCGAGTAAAGCGCAACATGTCGAAGCAACGATTGACCCCGAAACAGGACGCGCACGCCTTTTTGTCGAAAAAGAGGTGGTCGAAGAAGTCTTGAACCCGAATACCGAAGTTGACCTGGAGACCGCACGTTATTATCATCCCGAATGCGAATTGGGGATGACCGTCATGGTGCAAGTTGAAGGGACAACAAAGAAATTTGGTCGGATTGCCGCTCAAACTGCAAAACAAGTGATTCTACAAAAAATCCGTGAAGCAGAACGGAGCGCCTTATATGATGAATACAAAGATAAAGAGGGCGATATTGTCAATGGCACGGTGCAAAGTATCGCCGCTAATAAAGTGACAATTAGTCTTGGTCGTGCCGAAGCAGAACTGCCTCGCCAACATCAAATTCCCGGTGAACGCTATCGGCAACATGATAAAATTCGTTGCTATGTCTTAGAAGTGAAAAAGAGCCCCCGCGGTCCACAAATTATCCTCAGTCGTAGTCATCGCAATATGCTCCGTCGCTTGCTCGAATTTGAAGTGCCAGAAATTTATAATGGTCAAATCGAGATTAAAAATATCGCTCGTGAAGCGGGCTATCGCTCTAAAGTAGCGGTTATGGCATTGCAAGAGGGAATAGACCCCGTTGGTGCATGTGTGGGGATGCGTGGTATCCGCATTCAAAATATTGTCAATGAACTCAATAAAGAAAAAATTGATGTCATTGAGTGGAATCCGAATCAAGAAGAATTTATCGAAAAAGCCCTTAGCCCTGCCCGTGTGACAGGGGTGTTTTTGGATGACGATCCCGACTCGGGTCGGACTGCTGTTGTGGTTGTTCGTGATGAACACCTCTCACTTGCGATTGGGCGCGAAGGACAGAATGCCCGCTTGGCGGCAAAACTCACAGGTTGGCGTATTGATATTAAAAGTGTGACTGAATCGGTTTCTTCGGCATTAGAAAATATCGATAAACCACCGCTCGATGAGCTGACTGTGCAACACCCCGATTTGTTGAGTAATGTCATCATGATTATGGAAAAACGTCAGGCGGGGCGTGTGATCACCGAAGAAGAATGGAAAGAATTGAGCCGTTTTGCTGTATTGGCGGAGCGTCGTTATGTGGATGTTCGTAATAAAGCGCGTGCGGCGCGTGTGGCAGAGATTAATGCCGTCAAAGAAACATTGCCACAAGCCTATTTCGATATTCCTGTTAGTGCGCTCGATTTGCCCGATAACATGATTGAAGCCCTAGAGCCATTGGGTAATGTCGGCGAGATTATGTTGCGTTTCTTGATAGATGAAACCCGACTGAAGAAATTATTGGGTACAAATAATGATGCCCAATTGCGCCAAGTTCAGACGGCACTGGATAAACTTGTCATTCCAGAACAAGAGTTGCCGAAAGAAGAAAAAGCGATAGATGTTGTGGACGAGGAAACATCTGTAGAAGCGGAAACGATAGATATTCCAGAGGTTGCACAGGTAATTTCCTCCAAAATGCCTGAAGGGGTTGATAATAAAAGCAAGGGTAAAACAGATGATCTGGATGAGAAATTCCAGATTTTGCAATCGCTAGATGCTGTTTTAGATTATGATGATGACGAGGACGATGATGTTTTGCGCGGTAAACGTAAGAAAGAAAAGCAAAAACGTCGTCAATTGGTCTACGATGAAGATACAGGTCAAACCTTTGCCAAACGTCGCCGTAAAGGGGGACGCAAAAACGATAGTTGGGATGGAGATGATTTTTAGGGTATGACACAAAGCAACAATCGCACCCCATTGAAACAAAACAATCGTATGGGGCAGTCTTCTTCTGCCCCCAAAATGCCTGTTCCTAATTATTTTGATGTGGTTGAAGAAAAACGCATTGATTGGGAGCGCAAACAAAAAGGCAAAAAGAGCGATGTTACCGATGAAATAGAAGACGATTTAACTGACGAAGTCGTTGACGCGGTTGTCCGTCCACCAAAATCCAAAAAACAACATAAGAAAAAGCACCGTCAGATCATCTATGATGACGAGCGCGACCAAATGATTGTCAAGCGTAAACGTCGCCGTCAGGCAGATTATTTTTTCGCTGATGATTTTGAATAAATCTTTGTGACCATTGGCATAATGTCCCTTTATGTCTATATACATTTGGGGACTTTATGATATGATAGGGGTATCCGTTTATCTACTGTCCTATTCATGAACTGAATAAGCAGTTTTTTTGTGTTTTGACTATGGTGAATCAACAGCAAACGCATCAAAAACACATCCCAGAACGTTCATGTGTGGTTTGTCGCACAAAAGCTCCCAAACGTTCTTTAACGCGCTTGGTGGTTATTGACGGTGAATTACATATCGACCCAAGTGGCAAAATGAAAGGACGTGGTGCTTATTTATGTCAAAACGATGGTTGTTGGGAACGTGCGATGAAAACCAATGTTTTGAATCATGCCTTAAAAGTGACCCTGACCGATGATTCGCGTCAGCGTCTATCTGAGGCGATGCCGTCATCATGAATGCGAAAGCCATGATGATGCAAATTAATTTCAATCTGTCTATCATATACGGGGTGATAGGTATTCCGTAACGGTTTACAATGCGATTCCTGACCTATCACCCACATTGAATGGAGGCTGTATGGCTCAGGAAAAACAAATGATTTTAGTCCCCGATTTTCTCACCGTTCGTCAATTGGCAGAACTTATCTCTGCCAGCCCCATTGAGGTGATGAAAAAACTGATTAGCAATGGTATTATGGCATCTATCAATCAACAGATTGATTACGATACCGCTGCCATTGTATTAGAAGAATTTGGCTACGAAGCACAATCAGAGAGTGCGTATCTTGCCGCAGAAGAGGCAAAAAAGCGTGTTGCCAATAGCACGCAATCGTGGCGTAAGGTTTATACCAACGAAAAATCAACCGATTTACAACGCCGTCCACCGATTATCACCATTCTGGGGCATGTCGATCATGGCAAAACCACCTTGCTCGATACCATTCGTAAAACCAATGTCGCCGAAGGCGAAGCAGGTGGCATCACTCAACATATCGGCGCATATACCGTCACGCATCAAGGTCGTCAGCTCACATTTTTAGATACACCAGGTCACGAAGCCTTCACGGCTATGCGGGCGCGTGGTGCAAATGGGGCAGATATTGCTGTTCTGGTTGTCGCCGCCGATGATGGTGTGATGCCCACTACCCGCGAAGCGCTCAATCATGCCCGTGCCGCCAATGTGCCGATTGTTGTGGCAATCACCAAAGTCGACAAGAAAAATGCCAACATTGAGCGGGTTAAGCAAGAATTATCGGAACTTGGGCTTACGCCCGATGATTGGGATGGCGATACACTAATGGTGCCTGTTTCTGCGCCACGCGGCGAGGGCATTGAAGATTTGCTCGAAGCCTTGCTGTTGGTCGCCGATGACCAAGAAATTGTTGCCAACCCCAATGCTGATCCAACGGGTATTGTATTAGAAGCCCGCATAGACCCTTCTCGTGGCACAATTGCTACACTGCTGGTTTTGAATGGCACTGTCCAACGTGGCGATGTCATTGTCGTTGGCACAAGTCATGGACGCATCAAAGCCATGTTTGACCATAATGGCAAACAAGTTGATAAAGCCCCACCGTCCACCCCTGTATCAGTGTTGGGGTTGAACACACCACCTATGCCAGGGGAGACATTCGAGAAGGTCAAGAATGATAAAATTGCCCGTGAAATAGTCGAAGAACGCCTTTCTACTCGTGAAATGCAACAAGTCAAAGCGCGTGCTGTCACACTTGAAGATATTTTCGCCCAACTCAATGCCAGCACCAAGAAAGAACTCAGTTTGATTGTCAAGGCAGATGTGCGTGGCTCATTAGAACCGCTCGTGGAATCGCTCAATGAACTCTCCAATACCAATGCAGAAGGCATCAAAGTCCGTATTCTGCTCGCTGATGTTGGCAATGTGACCGAAAATGATGTGATGTTGGCGAGTGCCTCTGGTGCGATTATCATCGGCTTTAATGTGCAAATTGATCCCGCCGCCCGCCGTTCTGCCGATACACATCATGTCGATATTCGCAAGTATAATATCATCTATAAATTGCTCGAAGATATGGAATTGGCGCTTAAGGGTATGCTCACCCCAGTTTATGCCCCCAAGACCATCGGCGTGGCAGAAGTTCGCCAAATTTTTAATATCTCTAAAGGCAATATTGCAGGCAGTTACATCCTCGAAGGTGAAGCCCGCCGTAATGCCAAAGCACGAGTGCGTCGTGGTGGCAAAGTTATTGTCGAAGAAGCGAGTATCAGCTCTCTCAAGCGCATGAAAGATGATGTACGCGAAGTGCGTACAGGCTTTGAATGTGGCATCGCGCTCGATGGATTTAATGATTTTGCTGTTGGCGATAGAATTGAATTTTTCGTCATGGAGCGCGTCAATTAAGCACTGGATGGGGCAGGTTATTTGCCCCACATGAAAGGATAAATATCATGTCTATCAAACAAGGACGTGTCGGGGAGCGTATTCAGACCATCCTCAGTCAATTGCTTCGTAAAGATGTATCAGATCCGCGTTTGCATAATATCACCATCACCGAAGTGAAATTAGACCCCGAATTGATGTTCGCCGATGTATATGTGAACGCTTTAGGTGATGAATCGCGCCAGCAAGAGGTGATGAGTGGCTTAAAAAGCGCCAGTGGTTTTTTGCGCCGAGAGATGGGCAAGCGCTTGCAAATTCGCAACACACCTGAATTACATTTTCATTGGGATGTGATGTTAGAGCGTGGCGAAAGTATGAATCGCTTGTTATCTAGTTTGCATATTCCACCTGCACCCATAGAAGACACTGACGAAAGTGATGAATTTGATGATTAATCGGACCGATTGGGCAGATGCGACTGCCCTCATTCAATCTGCTCAGACGATTTTAGTCGTCACCCACATCTCGCCAGATGGTGATGCCTTTGGCTCTATGCTCGCCTTGGTCAATGGTTTACTTGCGCTCGGCAAACAGGTCACTTGTGCTGTGGATGATGGTTTAGATGATTACATGGCATTTTTGCCCAATAGTCATTTGGTGCAATCCACATTGACCGAAGGCGAATGGGATGTGATGATTTCGACTGACTCCAGTGATGAACAGCGCACAGGTGAAGCAGGGGCATATGGACGCGCCCATAGCAAAAAGGTGATTAACCTCGACCATCATGCTACGAATACGTTGTTCGGTGATGTGTATCTTATCGATTCCACAGCCGTATCGGCGACTGAGGTCGTATTCCGTTGGTTCGAGACGATGAATTTATCGCTCGATAAATCGATAGCCTTGCCGTTATTAACAGGATTAGTTACCGATACACTCGGTTTTCGTACCAGTAATGTGACAACGAACACATTGGCTATCGCTCAAAAATTGATGAGTGCCGGTGCATCATTATCCGAAGTGACCGCCCGCACGTTGGATAATCGCCCATTTGATGCTATTCGCATCTGGCGTTATGCCCTTGCTACGGCGGAATTACATGAGGGGGGGGTGCTATCTGCACACATTACCCTCGAAGATGCACGTCAGGCAGGTATGGAAGAAGCCAATGATTTGGGATTGGTCGGTTTTTTGGTCAAAGTTGATGAAGCGATGATCGCTGTGG
>PGTJ01000361.1 GCA_002794515.1 Phototrophicales bacterium | reverse complement strand
TTTTTTGGTCAAAAATAACGAATTATTAAAATTTGGGGGGAAAATGTTCCTATTGTCTTGACACAAAATGGCATTTTGGCGTATCGTAAGATTAGTTAAGGTAATCAACTCTCATCAAACACTAAATTTTTGATCGAAGGAGAAAATCATGTCTGATAGAATCGAAGCGGATTATCAAGAATTGCAAAAAATCAGCAATATGATGAATCAACGCGCTGATACTATTCAAAATCAATATCAACTCTTAAAAGCCAAAGTGGGCGAATTGCTCAATGGCAATTGGGAAGGTCGTGGTGCAGATAAATTCCAAGCCGAAATGGAAGGCGAAGTTTTTCCTGCGCTGATGAAACTGCAACGCGCATTAGAAGCCTGTTCCAATTCGTTGGGACAAGTCGCCAACACCTTCAGACAATCTGAAGAACAAGCCAGCAACCTGTTCAAGGGCTAATCATTTTCATTCATCTCGTTCAATATGTCTTTAGGAGGACATTCTCATGGCTGATTTTATAGCAATGGATTATGAAAAAATTATGGAAATGAGCCAAAAATGCAAAGAAACGGCTCAATTGCTGGTCGAAACCATGCGCGAAATTAACCAAATCGCCGACCAACTGGATGGTGGTGTGTTGGTTGGGCGTGCGGGTCAAGCCCTCAGCAACGGCTTGCGTGGTCGTCTGAACCCCAGCATCAACCGCTTGCAAGATAAATTCAACGAAATCGCGCAAGACTTGATTGGCGCGATGAGCGATATGCGCTCTAGCGACAGCAAAGCTGGCGGACTCTTCAAATAATTGGACAGATAAGGAGCAAATCACATGGTACTCGGAGTTCTCTTAAAATTTGCACGGATGGCTGTTGAAGGGGTGATGAACCAAATTGCCCAACAAATCAATGTTATTCAAGACCAAGTATTGCAAGTGATCATGAGCCAACTCAATCCTCTGCGCGATGCGTGGAAAGGGCAAGGGGCGAATCGTTTCTTTGAAGAAATGGAACAGATTGTTATCCCCAACATCCAAAAGATGATGAATTATGGCAATGATTATGCGGGCAACATCCGCAAAGCGATGGATATCATCGAACAAGCAGATAATCGCGCCATGAGCATTATCAATGGCATCTTAGACGATTTCAACATTTTTTAATTCGCACCCTATAAACAGATATTAAGGAGAAAAACACATGGCTAGTCCAGATGTACAAATGGATATCCCTGTCGTAGAAGACATGGCGCAAAAATTTAAGACCACCAGTGAGGTGCTGAAAGGTGTGAGCAAGGCTCTGCAAATCGCCATCATGATTTTGAAGATGACCGCTTTTGTTGGTTTGGTCGGTGGTTTGGCGGTGGAACGCTTCCTCTCTTGGCTCAAGCCCCAAGTGGATGAAATGGCAGAGAAGCTCGAAGAATTGCACTACGACCTATATGGCGCAATTATCAGCTTCCGCGATGGTGATAATAGCGGGTCACAACGCTTCGCCTAATTGGGTATTGGGCATCTTGATTATCAATCAAAAAGGCGCGACTAACATCGGTTGCGCCTTTTCATATTGTCCCCTACCCTTCTGTGGGTAATGTCACCTCATCGATAGCAAATGGCAAACGCGGTTGCACCAATGGATTGACCAGCCCCACTTGGTCAAAATTATTCACATAAATTTTGCCGTCATGATAAGCAAGGGCATTACTGCCACGAAACCCTTGCGCCAAAATACGGTAATTATTCGAGGTGAGTTCAAATTCGCTAATTGCCCCCTGACTGGCATTCGCCAAAAAGATGCGCCCTTCTGGGCTGATGCTGATGCCATCAAAACCCGGTGCTTGCGATGCCGCCCCACTATATCGATATGTCGTCTCGATCGTCTCGCCCGCTCGTGAAACGCGATATAAATTATCGAAACCATCCCCTGTTGCCACAACCACCAATGTATCTGTAGAGGCATCATAAGCGAGGCTGGTTGGCAACACCACCATCGACTGGGGGTCGCTATTGGGGACACGCCACCAAAATTCGCCATCCCCTTCAGCATCAAAGCGCCAAATTTCGCGCCGACCTCTATCGGTGACATATAACACACCATCATCTGCCCAAGCTAAGCCATGTGGGGCGATGAATCCCTCTTGACCATCGAATATCGTCCCAAATTGACGTGGGGTCTCATTGGGCAAAATGCGCCATATCATCCCGCCCTTTGCCGCAGGATTGGGATTAGTACGGTCTAGGATATACAATGTGCCGTCATCCGTCACGGCGATGCCAGTTACAGAGGCAATTAGTTGTCGTGTTTCGGGCAATTCACGCACTTCGCCATTGGGGGATATTGCCCATACCACCCCAGAACGATAACTGCCCGTATATACAATGCCATCGTTGCTCACGGCAATCGTCGATGGATAGGCATCATCATCGGGCAATATGGCGAATTCACGCACAGTCACACCCTCAACGACCCCTTGCGCGATTTGACGTGGTGTAGAATTGACCGAGAAGCTAATCAGAAAAAAGGTGAGCGCCACCAACAACATCAACCCACCGATGAAGATGCTAAAAAAGACAACGATACGCTGTCCACGCCCTAATTGTTGTATTCTCGCTATCATTACCGTTTACCTTCTTGATAAAATTGATTAATCGGATTTAACGTTTTCATAC
>PGTJ01000412.1 GCA_002794515.1 Phototrophicales bacterium | reverse complement strand
TAATACGTTTGCATTAGGCTGGCGAAACCCATCATGCTGGCGATGGGATTCTTCAGGTCATGGGCAACAGTATAAGCAAACGCATCTAATTCTTCGTTGCGAATTCGCAATTCCTCTGCCTGACGGCGCAATGTTTCTTCGTCTTCTTTGCGTTGGGTAATATCTTGCGCCGCGCCATAAATATGCGTGACCTTGCCTTGCTCATTGACCACAGGATAACCATGATCGAGCAACCAACGCACCTTTCCCGATTTGGTGATGATGCGAAATTCGGTGACATCGCGCTCACCGCGCATCAAGCGCTCATATCGTGCCATTGCCAACGACATGTCATCAGGGTGGATGAGTTTCTCCCAGCCGTTGGTATCGACTTCTTGAAATGTATATCCCGTAATATCATGAAAGGCTTGGGTACTCCATTCTTTTTTGAGCGACCCGTCTTCTTGCACCAAATACGAATAGGCGTAATCGCTGATGGTATTCGAGATAATCCGATGACGTTCTTCGCTCTGACGCAAGGCTTGTTGCATCTGATAAATCTGGTTCAAGACCAAAATTTGTCGTATACGATAGCCAACAATAGCAGAACGGACAGGTTTAACGATATAATCAAAAAATCCCAAGCGCGTCACACGATCGATGGTGGCATCGGTATCATCCGTCAACATAACGATGACCGGGATTTTATCGGCATTCGCCACCTGTCTGATCTGTTCAATAAACACCTCGCACCCCAAATCATCATCCAGTAATAACACATCAGGAAACCGTGTTTTGCAGGCAGTTATTGCCTCTTGTATAGTGACATATTGGATAAAATCATATTCTGACAAATCGGTTTGGAGCTGTGTTGCCAAGTTGGGGACGGTGCTAATCACCATCATTTGATATTTTTTTGCGTGTATCATGATTTTTTCACAAGTTGAGTCTGATATATTTAGCTTCATTTTACCCAAAATTTGGGTTATTTGAATATAGATTGTGACAAACCATATCATTATGCGTTAAAATGCAAAGCAATAGAAAAGGATACTCGGATATGGATTTATTGGCAGGCTTAAATGAAAAACAACAACAAGCCGTGACGGTGGGTGATGGTGCCGTTTTGGTCTTGGCAGGACCGGGCAGTGGCAAAACCCGTGTGCTGACCCATCGTATCGCTTATCTGATTGATGAGAATCATGTTTCGCCAGAGACCATCATGGCGGTGACATTCACCAACAAAGCCGCTGGAGAGATGAAAGAGCGGATTATTCAGTTATTGGGTGGACGTGTGGGGGGCTTGCAAATCGGCACATTTCACGCAATATGCGCCCGCATACTCCGCAAAGAGGGCGATCACACCCGTTATGGTCACGATTTCAACATCTTTGATAGCGATGACCAATTAACCGTCATCCGCCAAGCGGTGCGCGAATTAGCAGTCGATAACAAACGTTATCCACCTGAACGCCTGCGTTATGCCATATCCACCGCCAAAAATAACCTGATTACCCCCGAAGAATTCACCCCACTGGATTATTTCGGCGAGACGGTCGGCAGGGTGTATCCCCGTTATCAGAGCATTTTGCACGAAAATAATGCGATGGATTTTGACGATTTGCTGTTGCAGATGGTGATATTACTCCGTAGCAATGCCCAAGTGCGCCAAAAATATCAACGGCGGGTCGAATATTTGCTGATAGACGAATTTCAAGATACCAACGCCGCCCAGTATGCACTGATGCAACTGCTGGGCGCGCCACAAAACAATATTTTTGTGGTCGGTGATGAAGACCAAGCTATTTATGCCTTTCGCGGGGCAGATTATCGCAATGTGGCACAATTCCGTCGTGACTATCCCGATGCTACGCAAATCATCCTCGACCAAAATTATCGCTCTACCCAACGAGTATTGAATGTGGCGCGGTCGCTCATCGAAAAGAACAAACATCGCACACCGAAAGTCTTGTTCACCAACCGTAAAGGTGGGGCAAAAGTCATTGTTCAAGAGGCATATAGCGAAACATTCGAGGCGCAATATGTCCTCGAGCAAATCGAGGTGTTGCGCCAAAAGGCGAAGTTATCGTGGTCAGATTTTGCCATCATGTACCGCACCAACGCGCAATCACGGTCTTTTGAAGAGGCGTGCATCCGCGAAGGCATCCCCTATCGCCTCGTTGGAGGTGTTGGGTTCTATAAACGACGCGAGATCAAAGAT
>PGTJ01000226.1 GCA_002794515.1 Phototrophicales bacterium | reverse complement strand
CTTCTTCTACGAGGCGCAAGTTATCCAGCGCGATGGCGATTTGGTCGGCTAATGCCATCATAAAACGGGCATATTGCTCATTGAAGGCGCGGGGACGTTCATGTTGACAAGCGATAACCCCAAACCATTTGACACGCGAGCGGATAGGGGCAATCGCCAGACTCCAAATACCCGCTTCTAATAAACGCGTCCGTAAAACGGGTTCATGCTTGAGGATGGGGTCATCGGCTTGGATGATATTATCAAATACAACGGTTGTATCACGTCCTTCGCTGATGCGACCATAGGGATAATCATCGGCAGAAAGCCGCTCTCCTAATGTAAATTGTCTTGGGGTGTTGGGGTTGTTATGCCACTCATATGCCACTTCTAAATAGGGTGCATTGGCAGTTGGATAGGGCCACGCCAAGAATAGGGCGATACCAAACGCCGCCGATGATTTTGTCTGGGCATCTTGGAGCAAAAACGGGCGCGCCAAGTGTTCGACCGCGGCGGTATACAACTCTTCAAAATCTTGGGCGGTGGTGATGGCACGACTAGCAACATACAAACGACTGGTCTCATCTAACGCCGATTGTGCTGTTTGGAGCAAGCGCCGAATTTGGATTTGACTGCTCATTTGCCCTGTGAGCGCACGATACACCTCGTATTCGGTGGCTTGTAATTCATAGAGTTGATTCGATGTAATATGAAACAAGGCAATCGGTTGGTTGGCGCTGAATAGCGGGAAAATTGCCATAAAGCGATAGCCTTGTGCGCGTATCCATTTGACGGGGCTAGGGACATTGGGATTGTTGGGTGTTTCATCGATGATGATCTCTGGATTACGCAAGCGCATCGGCGAATCGGGCGTGATAAACACGGGATACAAGACATCAATTTCATGAACTATGCCATGCTCAGAGCGCGCCACCATACGTGCCTGTGTGGGCCAACCAGTGGCATCTAATTCGCCTTCTAATAAGCTGAGGGCAAAACTCAATGCGGGATTGGTGTTGGTGGCGACCGCCGCATAGACCAAATCTTTGGCAGATTGCGATGTGTTGATAATCCGACTAGCGGCATACAGGTTTTCGTTGCGTGCCACCTCTTCTTCGGTTTGGCGCAACAACAAGCGGTTATCGATGGCGACACCCGCTTGGTCACTCAATGCGCTAAAAATACGCCCTTCGCGGTCACTGAATTGGCGTGGTTGTGGGAAGGTGATGGTGATAAATCCGCGCCATAACCCGCGTACACTGATGGGTATCAACACCAATGCTCGCGCATTCAGCCGTTCTAATATGGTCGCTAATAGCGGATCGACACGGGCATCTTGTTGGGCATTGTTGATGAGTGAAATGCGATCAGACTTGGCATCGCGCAAGAACTGATGATCTGCGATACGCACCCGCAACCGGGTTAGTGTTTCATCACCAACTGCTCGTGGTGTAATGGCATAATCTGCCACCAATTCACTCCAAATAGGCGTACCATTCTCTTCAATTTCGGTCTCATTGAACATCCAAATCTGACCGCCAGAGGCATCGTTAGTCATTGAAATGATGATGGATTGCAGAATTTCTTCGAGTGTATCGGCTTCATTGAGGTATTGGCTCAATTGATACAATGTTGAAGTCTCGGCGAGGCTGTTTTGCGTCTCCTGAAAGAGCCGTGCGTTTTCGATTGCCAACGCAACACGACTGGCTACAGCTTGCAAAATGACCTTATCGCCTTCACTCATCTCTTGACCAACGTCGGGCATTGCCATAATTTGCCCAATATGTTCACCACGAATGATAATCGGGGTTTGAAAGGCTTCGTTTGTAGAAGGCGGAGGGGCTTTCGGTTGAACATCAACTAAGTTATACACATAACTGCTATCCAATTGCATCCGTTGTTCAGCCGATTCCCACGCGATACGAGTGAGTTGTTTATTGAGACTATCGATTTGTTGAATGCGTTTTTCGGTTTGGCTCAACAAGCGTGCCGTTGTGATAGCCACTGCCAGTTGGTCGGCGAGCAGACTATACACTGGCAAATCTTCCTCTTTGAAGGCATTGGTGGTACGGCTTTGAATATCCAACACACCAATCACTTGCCCACCACTCCGCAAGGGCAAGCCCAATTCAGCACGGGTATCTGTCAGAATAGGGTTTTGTGCATATGGCGCAGATTTATCATGCCATCGGGTATCATTGACAATGACTGGTTGCCCTTTGCCCGTCACCATACCAATAACCGACTCTGAGCCAACAGGAATTTTGAAGTTTTGTGCCAGCAGTTTTTCGCCCGCTTTGCCATAGCTATAACGCAATACGGCATTCATACGGGCATCATCGACCAAGAAAACTTGTGCATGATAAAATCCAAATTCGGTACAGATGAGGCTAATCGCCCGATTCAACAATTGGTCAATATCATACAAATTAGCGACCTCACGCCCAATGCGTGTTGCCACCTCCAATTCACGATTACGCCGTCTGAATTGCTCATCAACAACCACATTCATTTGCTTGAGCGAACGTCCAAGATAATCAATTGTCGTTAAAATCTGTCCCACTTCATCGGGTTGTACATCGATTTCGGTCGTAAAACGTGAATTTAGGGCAATGTGTTGATTATCACGCACGAGACGTTGTAATGAATTATTGATGATATTCAGTGGTCTCAGTATTGGCGAGAGCAACAAGCCAATTAGCAATACCAACGATAAAAGCATAAGGGCAATCAGGCTTATAATCAACGCCGACCCAACTATGGTTGGGTTCATCACTAACGACCAATTATCTAAGATAACCACTCGCCATCGCATATTATTGCCGACATAATCATCGATGACGGTTGTCGAGACCACATAACCCGTATCACGCCACTCAGATAAAAGCAATTCACCCGGATTGCCATCTAAATAGGCATTGAGCTGGTCTGGGTCGAGCGAAAAGTTGGGTGAGATGGCGATAATTTGGTTTTGCGAATCGACCAAGACAATCTCACGCCCTTCTTGACGTGCTAATGGGTTGGTGAGGATATCATTGATGGCGCTATTGAGGACATCTAGGCGGATCTCAAGTTGTGTAAAACCAAAAATATTTGCCGTATTGCCAAGGGCAGTGACAGGCACATTTATTTTGAGGATATTCACAGGCTCATCATTCACTATCACCCGCTCTAAGTTCAGAAATGGTTCACCAACTCGTGCGCGCGATAATAATGCTGTGAGCAAGGGATCTGTAGCAGGAATTGTACGTGAAACTTCTGCCGAAATGCGCGTTTCATTTGGCAGATTAATCACTTCTCCCCACACCCGCCCATCACGCAAGATATAGCGAATGCCATTATAAAAGTTGCGTCGTAAGCTCACAATATCATCAAAAGAACGCAACATGTCGGTTTGCAGGCGATTCATGGTAGCATTGAATTGCGCGGTGGTGGTAAGGCGCACCAATCCTTGTGCATATAAACGATTAGTCGTGCTGTTGGCAAGACGTAAAACGGTGACGATCGGGTCTGACAAGTGGTCGTTAATAGAACGTTCTACAGCCGATAGTGACCCTTGCGTGAAGCGTACAAACACATCAATAGCCGTATTTTGTCGATTAAGAAAAATAAATATCGCAACAATAGCGAAGATGATGATAAACAACAAACGCAACCGCCATATAACACGGTTTTGGATAGATGCAGTTGGCGGTTGGATATTCAAACGAGTTTCTTGGCGTTGGTTTGCAGATGTTGATTGTGTCATAGAATATCCACCTATTCCGAATGACCGTTATCGGACGAATGATCTTCATCACTATCGAGTCGTGACAATTTGCTGGTGACAGTGCGCCGAATGGGTGGCAGTTCTGGTGTTTGGTTTGTCTGTTTGCTGAATGCAAGGTTAATGCTGACCAATGGCACACGCAGAGCTTGCCCAATTTCGCGCACAGCCGTTTGTAAAATGCTGTCAATTTCGGTCTGTGTCGTCAATTTCGATGCAATTTCGTTCACTAAGCGTTCCCGTTCAATTGCCCGTTGGCTCTCTTCAAATAAACGGGCATTATCTAAACTCAGCGCCAAGCGCCCAACCAATTCTATGGCTAATTGTACCTTCTCTTGATTAAAATCGCTTGTTGGGAATTCCCACTCGACCACACCCAATGTTTGCCCACGTAATTGAATTGGCACAGCAAAGGGGATGGTTTTATTCTCGGTTTCTTGACCGATCACAGCGATACCCTGTTGTAACACTGCTTCGCGCAATTGATTTTGTTTTGGTATAACCGATGTGATGCTATATTGGCTCGATAAGGCGATTTCACGACGATAATTCATGTAATCTATCCATGCGCTTCGGGTAGCAACCCGATTGCTGATGGTCAATTCTTCTAAGCGACGCAACGATTCTTGATACAAGCGGGTATTTTCGAGGGCGATGGCGATTTGATCCGCCATCGTTTGCAAAATATTCACTTG
>PGTJ01000326.1 GCA_002794515.1 Phototrophicales bacterium | reverse complement strand
GGCAGGGACATCATATGGCAGATTGATCGGCGTGGGGTCGCCCTCATTATACAAACCACTGATGCCGATGAGCATGGCGGGCCAAATCACCGTATGAAATGGCACATTATCTTTGCCGATAAAATAATACACCTCTGCATCGGGGTTATACCACCATTTTTTCCAAATATCGGGTGTGCCATTATTTTTCGCCCATTCGATACTGCCCGTCAGATAACCATTGACCGCCTCGAACCATACATAAATGCGTTTGTCTTCCCAACCTTCAACAGGCACACGCACCCCCCAATCGAGGTCACGAGTATAGGCACGTCCACGTAACCCACCTTCTACCCCCTGCTTGATGAGGTTGCGCGTGAAATTGACCACATTTGGTCGCCATGCGCCCTGACGTTTATCGAGATAATTCAACAACTCTTGTGCAGTTTGGCTGAGGTCTAAAAAGAAATGCTCACTTTGGCGTACAACCAATTCGTCATCGGGATTATTGCGATTGCGTGGTGAAATGAGCTTGGTGGCATCTAACAAATTGCCACAATTATCACATTGGTCGCCACGGGCTTTTTCAAAGCCACAGATGTAACACTTGCCCTCGACATATCGATCGGGCAGAAAGCGTTTTTCTTTTTCGCTATACATCAAATCTTGCTTCTCGATATACAAATAACCACGTTCTCGCAAAGTGGTGAAGATATCTTGGGCGATTTTATGATGATTTTCAGTATCGGTATGGGTGAACAAATCAAAACTGATGCCCGCCGCCTTGAGCGAGAGCAAAAACCGTCGGTGATAATGCAAAAACACGGCTTCGGGGGATATACCCCGCGCATCCGCCTCCAGAGAGATGGGTGTGCCGTGTGTATCTGACCCCGAGACCATCAGCACATGGTTGCCCTTCATCCGATGATAACGGGCAAATATATCGGCAGGCAAATACGCGCCAGCCAAATGACCTAAGTGCAAGTCGCCATTAGAATAGGGCCATCCCACAGAAACACAAATATACTTCGGATTATCCATCTTGTTTTTACCCATCTTTCTATCGTGCCGAGATATGATTGTATATATCAGTAAAGGCGCAATCGATTGCGCCCTTACACAATACTTTTATTATTCTACCAAAAAATTATCGATTTTAATCCCTTTGTATCGGGAAAATGGCGCAAGTGCTGGTGGCATGGGCATACAGTTTGCCATGAGCATCGCGTAAATAGGCTTCTGCGGTGGCGACCATACGCCCCGAATGCAATACCACCCCTTCACATCGCAATAATCCCACCGATAAGGTGATGGCACGGACGAGATGAACGTTGATTTGTGTGGTAGAATATGCCATGCCTTTAGGCAACGTGGTATGAACAGCACATCCCATCGCCCCATCTAAAACGGTCGTGGCATACCCACCATGTACCACACCAATCGGATTATAACAATATTCAACAGGTTGTGCGGTGAATATCACCCGCCCTTCTGTCACCTCTATCAACCCCATATTCATGGTAATAGCAATCGGTGGTGGTGGATATTTGCCAGCCACTATCGCCTGCATATAGTCTAATCCCGACATAGTGAGGGCGGCTTGTGCGCCGATCATGGGGTCTTGCCAATGAAGTGTGACGGTACGATTATCTGACATAACATCCTCTCATATCACCCTGCCAATTTATTTAATGCACGTTAGATTATTATAGCCAGAAAAAATAAATTGAGGCAACAATACCTTCAAAATTAGGCGCGTGTCTTGTATTGTAGAGGGGCAATTTTTGGAATACACAAGGATTTCAAGTATGAATCGCACTGCATTGATGATCATCGGCATCGTCACCGCCCTGATTATTGGCGGGATTATTTTGCTGACAACCATTCTCGTCCCCGAAAACAAAGCCGCATTTGATGTGGCTGTGCGTTTTATGAATTTGGCAGGCACAGGACGAGATGATGAAGCCCTACCGTTATTGAGTGATGCGTTACAAACCTATGTGCGCGACAACTGCCCGAATGGCAGTGTATCGGCATGTATTTATGCCTATACGCCCACCGAATGGGGGCGCTTATTACGCGATGGCGCGGCGGTGTATCGGCGGTCTATGCGGGATGGTGATGCGTGGGATATACAACTCATTGCCACCTACGAAAAAGATAAAGGCTTCGCAGGGGTATGTATTTATCATCGTGTCGAGCAAGTCGCGCCAGATGATTGGCGTGTGACGGCGTGGTCGGGTTTTATCGCTTGTGATGACCCCAATTCTGGATTGCCGAATTTGCGCTCAGAAAATGCCGTCCATCGTGTACCATGACCGAAATCATGACAAATCTGCCCACTCCCCCTCGCCCACACCTCATTTTATGGCGTGTGGGGGACAAAATCATCTTATTCGGTTGGATGCTGACATTATTCATCACAGGGTGCGCCCAGATTGCCCCTGCACAGTTGCCAGAACGCCTCGCACAACAGACCGATAACCGCCTGCCGACCCTCTCCGCGCCGTTCATCATCACCGAAAGCAGGTATCAGAATACGGCATTTTTGGTGAATTATCCATACGGGTGGCGTGTGGTGAGTTCTGCCAGTTTTGCGCCACCATCAGTGGTATTCGTATCGCCAGATGAGCGCCAAATCATCCTCATCAGCACCGAGAGCAACCCAAGCCTGATTTATCCATTGGATAATGTGGAGTATGACCAAATCCAGAGGCGACAGGGAGATATATGGATAATCGGCATCGCCCCTGTCGCCGATTGGGCGGAATTTATGCGGATATATGAGGCTACGATTGCGGGGCTTGATAGCTAATCCGATAAATCACACCCGCAAAATCATCGGAGACCAATAACGCACCATCGGGCATCTGCAAAATATCCACAGGACGACCCCATTCCATGCCATTTTGCAACCAGCCATCAGCAAAAACTTC
>PGTJ01000398.1 GCA_002794515.1 Phototrophicales bacterium | reverse complement strand
TTTTTATTTGGGGCATTTTATTTTAAGCGCGTCGAAACACGCCTCATGGATGTGATATGAGCCAATACGCAATCGAGGTCATCGGCTTATCCAAACGCTTTAAGCGGGGCGAGATGAGCCGAATACAAAATTTGGGCGATATTGTGCGCGCAATCCGCAAACCCTTCGCTAAGCACGATGAGCTGAATGGGAGCTATTTTTGGGCGCTGAATGATGTGTCGTTTGCATTGGAGCAGGGCGAAATTTTGGGGATTGTCGGGCGCAATGGCGCGGGCAAATCGACCTTATTGAAGGTGTTATCGCGTATTATCGCCCCCACCAAAGGCAAGGTGATTATGCGCGGGCGCGTGGGTGCGCTATTAGAGGTGGGGACGGGCTTTCATGATGAATTGACCGGGCGCGAAAATGTGTATCTGAATGGGGCGATCTTGGGGCTTAAGCGCCACCAAATTGACCGCCTCTTCGATGAAATTGTCGATTTTGCTGGTGTCGAAGCCTTCATTGATATGCCCATCAAACATTATTCCAGTGGGATGCGCCTGCGCTTGGGCTTCGCCGTGGCGGCGCACCTCAACCCCGAAATTTTGATCATCGATGAAGTGCTGGCGGTGGGCGATGATGAATTTCGGCGCAAATCCATGGGCAAAATGCAAGATGTCGCCAAAGATGGTCGCACGGTGATTTTTGTTAGTCATGCCATGCGGACGGTGCAACAATTGTGTACACGGGCGCTGTATTTAGAAAATGGGGTTTTGATGTTAGATGATACTCCACAACTAGTGGTTGATACCTATATGAAGCCGTGGGAAACTCTAAGAAATGACACATCATCATTAGTTACCTTGCCCCGTCCGTCCGATGTTGTCAGTGATATGCCCCGTATCGTGGATATTTGCTTGTTAGATGAAACAGATGAACCGACAACCACCCTTAAATTGGGCGAACCATTGCGCTTTCGAGTTTTGGTAGAAAGTACCCGTCCGATGACCGATCTGGATATGATCATCCGTATCGAAACCACTGATCATATTGCCATTACCACCATCCGCAGTAGTCATTATCAACAATGGTATACTGTTATGCCTCATCAATCATTGATAGTACGGGCGACTATCGATGCGTTATACCTAGAAAACGGTCAATATTATATCACGGTGCTTATTCGAGACAAACAACTCGCCTTGTTAGATTATTTGCCACGTATTCATTCTTTCACTGTGAATAATATGCCCTATAGTCTTCATGCTCCGCCACCTGCGATTGTCGGGTTGGTCACAACCTTTTCGCAATGGTTTGGACAACATAAGGAAAAAGCAAATGTTTAAGTATATTCGCAATCGATTGATCAATGCCTTGATGAGCCGTCTTATGTTATCGTTGAAACCGATCCAAGATGATATCTCGTCCCTGAAAGCCAATCAGGAACTCAATCAAATCCAAATTATACAGATGTTGCAGGCGATGAGTGAATATATTCACCCAGCGTTATTGAATCAATTCTCCAATATGGGGTTAGGCAAAGCACAACATATGGGTGAAGTGGTGATTAGCCCGAATTATGCCAAACAGTTACACCCAGATGATGTGTTTTTAGTATCTTATCCGCGCTCTGGCAACACATGGATGCGGACGATCATCGCGTATATCTTGTATTCTGCCGACATCCTGACAACATTGAAAGATCTTGAGGTTTATGTCCCAGATTTACATTACGATTTGCCTCATCATGACCGCTATAGTCAGCCGCGTGTGCTCAAAACACATGAACCTTATTTTAATCGGCAAGGGGCAACAAATCGACAATTATACAACAAATGGATTTATGTCATACGCCATCCCTATAAAACATTGACCTCTTATTATGATTTTGAGGCGTTTCATCATCCCGATGGTTTTATGCCCATATCCGATTTTGTGCAACAAGTGTTAAATAATGCCTATCAATTTGGTGGATGGGCAGAGCATGTGCAATCGTGGCGACAGGCGGCGACATCGGCACAAGCCTTATTTGTCCGATATGAAGATTTACAGCGTGCGCCTATCGTTCATATCCAAC
Source organism: Phototrophicales bacterium (assembly GCA_002794515.1). Taxonomy (GTDB): domain Bacteria; phylum Chloroflexota; class Anaerolineae; order Aggregatilineales; family Phototrophicaceae. Next base: position 252 of record PGTJ01000398.1, on the reverse strand, counting down.
GTATTGCCCAATTTTTAGGGCGTATAATCGATGATACACAAGCTGAACAAGTTCGCCAGTTATCGAGCCAAGAGAGTATGCGCGAACTGGAAAATAAAGATCCGCATCTGGTCGGGTATGAGATTATCCGTTCGGGTGATGAACGCAAAACCAAGCAAACCTTAGATGATGCGCTCAAACAACAAATTTATCGCTATTGTAAAGAGCAAATGGATGATTTTGGTTATTTGCCCGATGGCACAACAGTCAATC
>PGTJ01000545.1 GCA_002794515.1 Phototrophicales bacterium | reverse complement strand
TTGTATTTTATCGGCTTGGTGCAACCGCAGGGGTGCATTTGGCCTTTGGCAGATACCCAATCGGAATTGGTGGCAAAATACATCATTGGCGAATACGAACTGCCTGTTAACCTCACCGAGCGCATCCAACAAGAAGTCGATTATATCAATCGTACTTTTGTCAATGAAAGTCGGCATAAGGTCGAGGTGAGTTATCACGAATATTTAGGGGCGTTGCGCCGTGAGGTCGATGGTGGTGCGCCCGCCAAAGCGCCAATCGCCAACAAATATGTGTTGCCAATGGCATTGGCAGGGGCATATGTGGCGTATCGGGCATTGCGCCCAAGAGGCAAATAAACAGCGAGAGGTGTTGAGCCTCTCGCTGATGAGCTGTGTGTCGACTAATATGTCGATTGCTGAGGGGTGAGCGCCTTTCGTGCGCTCGATAGGTTGCCAGAGGCTTCGAGCCTCTGGCGTTTTGATGCAATGCCAGAGGGTTTAAACCCTCTGCGACCGATTTATGTGCGTGGCGCGGGCATAGGCAATGGTGGTTGCCAACGGATATTCGCAATGTACAAGTTGCTCAACTTCATGAATGTACGGCTATTTTTACCGTTCAAATCGCTCATATAAGTCACCTGACCGTCACCGAAAATCAATGTGCCGTCTACAGGACCCAATCCAACATAACTGACGAAAATGTCTGCGATCGGTCTCACACCATCTAACCCATACACGAATAACTTGCCACCACAGATGTAATACAGGTTGAAGCCAACCGCATCAAAAATCGGCGAGCTACAATCGCCCGTATTGGTGATTTGTGCCGTGAATTGGCTACTGGTGTTTTTCACGTAGATGTTGCCACCGCGCACAAAGCCGATGAGGATGCCATCAGGTGTCATGTTGCTCTCGGAGGCATCATCCAGCACCAATTCGGGTGTAGATGGGGCGATGGGGTTAACTCGATACAATCCGCGTGTACCGTTGCCATTTGTCGCGCCAAAATACAGATATTCGGCGATGAAGAATGGGTTGTCATCGGTCGGATTGATATCGGGCGTGCCTGTGAATACGGGAATCCAGAAGCCGTTTTCTATGTTCAACACGCTGATGATGCGCGAGCCATCGGGATTTTCGCCGATGATGCCCACCAATCTGCCATCGGGCGTGAGTCCGCCGCTGAGTGGTGTATTCGGCAGTTCAAATTCGGTCAGTTCACCATCTCGTAC
>PGTJ01000501.1 GCA_002794515.1 Phototrophicales bacterium | reverse complement strand
GGTCATGAGCATATCACCATTGCGCGAGATGATGCTCACATAATCGCGTTGGGTGGGTGTGAGTGTGTCATCGCGCAGTAACACCTCGGCAAAGCCCAAAATAGCATTCATATACGTGCGGAGGTTGTGGCTCATGCTCGATAAAAACATGCTCTTGGCGCGGTTGGCGGCTTCGGCTTCATCTTTAGCCGATTTCAGCGCCAGCTCCATATTTTTTCGCCCCTGAATATCCCGCGAAAAAATCACCGCGCCCGCCACCGTGTTGTTATCTGCCCGCAAAATCGGGGATATGGCTAACTCTCGATGGGTTATCCGACCCGATAGCGTGAAGCTATCTTCCACAAACACCGTCTCGCCCTTAAAAACCCGATCATAACGCGACTTCCAGATGACCGCCAGCGCCGTTGGCATAACCTTCAACAAATTATCGCCCTCTTTAATCGGCACACCAACGCTCATCTCAAAATTACGCTTGAAGGTATCGTTGCCAAATAACAACCGATACGATTTATCGACCGACCAAATAGCATCGGGGATGTTGTTCAACAAGGCTTGCAAATTGGTCTGGCTGGTCTGGAGGTCACGGTTGGTCTGTTGGATCATCTGCTCGAGGGTATGATTGAGGCGGGCGTTTTCGATGAATATCGCCGCTTGTGTGGCGAAATAACTGAGTGGGATGATGTCGCGCTGGGCGAAAATCGCCGATTGTGAGCGATTTTCCAGATAAATCAGCCCCAAAAAGCCGTGCGCCGTTTGTAATGGCACGCACATCACCGATCGCAAACCGAGTTGATTGACCGATTTCGTCTGCCAACCGACATCACTCACCGCATCGGTGATGACCAACGGCTCTTTGGTGCGAATCACTTGTTCAACAATAGCTTTGCTGATTTGCGTCTCTGGATACGGGTGGCTGTTGCCAAATTTATCTTGATTAACAGCAAAGGTCAGATGCTCTAATAAGGTGGCGCTGTTCAATGTGTTCATGGTGAGCGATTCATCCACCAAAATCAGATAGCCATATTCGGCATTGATCAATTCGATGGCGGCGCGCATGGCATATTTGAGCAACGGGGTTAATTCGCGGGTCTGTGCCATATCACGGCTGAGCGCGAGCAATTTTTCGTAAAATTCAACATCCATATGGCACACATGATCTCTGCTATAAATAACCATTATCTGCGTGTTATTATATCTAACAGCATGCTTTTATACAAATCTGATATGAGCCTCGCTTGCTAGGTTGTGCTGTTTCGCCTCGCCATCGGCTCAAAGCCGATGGCTATCCCATTGTTGAAGCCCACTAAAGGGGCTAATTTTGCCTGATTTTGTAACACCTTTCGTGTGCTTGATGGCGATTAGCGAGATGCTTTGAGCCTCTTGCACCATAATCAGCAATCAAAATAGAAAAAATAGTCTAATTATAGAACAAAAACAAAACAT
>PGTJ01000261.1 GCA_002794515.1 Phototrophicales bacterium | reverse complement strand
TTCATTGATCATCAGCAATTTCCATCGCCACAATTTTTTGCGATACCGACTCGATATACACCACCAACGGTGTAGCAGGGTCTAATGTGCGTAATACATCGTAGGCGTTCATCAGAATTTTCAGGCGTAGCCCATCAATCAACAGATAATAGCGGTCATATGCCCTGCCTTCGATCACCTCTAGTCGCCAATCGCCACGCAAGCCTGTGACAGGCATGGGGTATTTTTGCTTGCGTTCACGCCTACCCAGATGATTGACATAAAAAATAATCCCCGCCAATAACAGCACCACAGGGATGATGAACGGCAAGCCATCGACAAAAGCGCGGATGTAGGCGCTAATATCGAATAACAAGCCACACAACACGAGGGTGACGAAGGCGATAGATATCAGGATGAATAATGCACAACCAATGTCGAGTGTTTCTTGGGTATCTTCTTTGCCCAGCTTGAATTTTTGACGTGGAGAAATTTGTCCTGCGCGGTTGGCGCGCAGTTCATCATCGGTAAAATCGAAAATCTCTGCAAAACGGGCTTCAAATGCCATCTTCACATCCTAACATATTGGTCGCAATTGTGGAAATTTTACCATAATCCCGCCAAATGATTGAATCCTTCTCATGCGCTCATTATAATTTCGTAAAAGGAGATTTTTTATGACCACCTCAACTATCCTTCATGAAAATCGTTTGACGGTGAATGATGTCGTCTCGTTAGATAAATCATTGCCACTATGGGCAAGGCGTAGCAACCCAATTATTCGCCGTCAATTGGGGTCGCATTGGCGTGTATTTCCGCCCGAATTGCGTCCTATCCTGACATGGGTGGCTTATTATACGGCGTTCTTAATCATCAGCCTAACAGGGGCAGATTTTATCTTCATCTTTTTTATCCCGTTTGCGCTGGTCTCGGCAGTGGTATTTCCCGCCATGCTTTACTTATACATCCGCACGCTGGGGCAAGTTATCGCCGACTCGGCAATGGCTATGGTCATGGAATATAGCAACGATAGCCTCACCCTGCTCCGCACAACACCTTTTAGCACGATGGAGATTATCTTGAGCAAAATATCGGGGACAGTATGGCGGCGCATGGATGATATACAAGACATCACCACATATACACGCACCATGGGTGGGTTGGTCATTTTGGGGTCATATATCGTCTTATTCAGCCCGGCAAATTACCCCCAGGTGGCGCAGGTGTTATCGTTGCCCATGCTCATCGCTTCGTTGGTGCGTGTGCCTTTAGAATTGGTGATGGTCGCCAGCATTGCCACACTGTTGGGGGCATATACAAAATCGCGCAATAGCACCATCGTCGCCACAACAATCTTCACCTTTTTTTACTTTTTGTTGCTCACACTGTTGCGCTTTTTAGGATGGCATTGGACAGTCCAATGGGTGATAGATGCCCTCGTGCCTGTGCTATTGCCGATAGGCATCATCGCTGGGGCGCTCAAACTCACTGAAAAAGCGATTGAAGCCGACTAGCGTAGGCTAATCGTGGTGCAACCGTTGCCCAATCGTGAGCATTTTTAACGATATAATAAAATTATCATCGTTACATTATGTTAAGATTGGAGATGCAGTATGAAATTACGCCTCACATTACTCTTCTTGATAGGGATATTGCTCATGGGTTTCGCCATGAACATATCGGCACAAGATGTCACCCCTGTGCGCGAACCATACGTCACCGCCCGCCTCAATGCGAATGTCCGCGCTGGCGATGGCACATCGTATCGGCGTATCACTGTATTATTACGCGACCAACGCGCCTCGATTATCGGCATCAATGCACGGCGCACCTGGTATCAGATTCAACTGACCAACGGACGCATCGGCTGGGTGGGATCGAGCGTGGTCACGGTCACTGGTGATTTGACCAATGTGCCAGTGGTTGCATCGCCTGCATTAACGCCTGGCACCGCCATATCTACCCCCACCCCAGCCCCAACGATCAGTTTAAGCGATTTGAGCGCCTCGCCACCCAAACTCGAACCGAGCAGTCCAGCGTGTAATGTGGCATTCAACATTTTGGTCAATATCAATAATGCGGGTCCGAATAAGACCAACAGTCCAGCAACGATTTATATCGAAAATATTTACAACGGCGCAACCACCAATGCCTTCACAACGGTATTGCCCGAAATCAATAGCAAGGTCGATTTTGTCGTTGGCGGATCGATGACGGTCAACACGGGTGGTGGTGGCACACATACCATTCGTGTGACAATTGACCCCGAAAATCGGGTCACAGAGACCAATGAAAACAACAATGTTGTCAGCACAACCTATACCCTGACGGGTAGTTGTTAACCAAGGATGTTTATCATGACTCGTACCAGATGGATTTTTATCCTGCTCATCGCCATGTTGGTGTTGCCGTTGGCGGTATCTGCCCAAGTCGTCACGCCCAATGACGATACACCAATAGACCCCAACGCCAATATCAGCTTTCCACCACCGATTTACACCTTGCGTGGACGGGTGCAGATATTCGGTAGCGCCAATTTACCCAACATGACCAATCACTTTTTAGAATTTCGCCCAGTGGTGAATCGTCCGAATGCCCTGAATAATTCGGCATGGACACCCGCATCTCTGCCTGCAACAACCCCTGTGAGCAACAATGTGCTTGCGACATGGGATACCACCATGATTGCCGATGGTCTGTATGAACTACGTCTGACGATTAACGTGCGCGGGCAAGCACCGACTTATTTTGTGGTGAGTCCGTTGCGTGTCGAAAATACGACCAATCCCTTCTTACAAGCCAATCCACAATTGGTCATAACACCCACACCAGCACAACCCGTTGTGCAACCTGCTGTTCCAACAGTGACCCCACAACCCGTTGTGACGGGTCCCACAGCAACTGCTATCATCGATGCCAATGTGCGCGCTGGTGATGATGTGGCATATCAAGCAATTGGCTTCTTGTTAAATGGACAAAGTGCCAGCATTTTGGGTGTGAGTTCCACAGGCACAGGCTGGTATTTCATCGAACTCGCCAATGGCAGGCGCGGATTTATCTCGCCACAAGTGGTGCGCGTCAGTGGTGATACTGCCAACCTTGCACGCATCACACCACCGCCGTTCCCTGTGCCACCAACCGCCACACCCATCCCCGTGAGTGGCAACTTGGCGGCATCTCTGCCCGACCTCACACCCGATAATCCAACATGTAATGTGCCGTTCCAAGTGTTGATTAACATCACCAACAATGGCACAGGGAATACATTGGGTAGCGCAACGGTGTTGTTCCAAGATTTCTATAACGGTGTGTTGCAAAGTTCGTTCTTCCGCACCGTTCCACCACTCGCGCCCGGTCAGAATTTTGTGGTCGGCAGTGATAATTGGGTGATTGCCACTAATCCCAATAAAGTTCATGAGATTCGTGTGACTATCGATCCCGAAGGTTTAGTGGCAGAACAAAACGAAAACGACAATGTGTATAGTGTGTTATACACCCTGCAACAAGGCACTTGTCCATAGTTCAGCGCATGACGGGATGGCATGACATTCATGCCGTCCCTAAACCTCACATACATTAAAGTTCCACCAAACCATAAGCATAATTTTCAGATTTGTACTATCATTGAAATAGACCGTTATATCGTATGTTGCTCAAGGAGACCGTTATGAACAGACGCATCGTAGTATGGCTCATCGGCATTGCCGTATTTCTTTTAGCGGTAAGTGTGAATGCACAAGGTATCACACCCAATCCGAACACCCCGCCCAACCCCAATGCAAATATCAGCTTTCCACCACCAGTATATTTTTTACGGGGCGAAATGCAAATTTATGGCTCTGCTAATTTGCCCAATATGGCGAATTATTTCTTGGAATATCGCCCATTGATTATCCCACCTAGCCCCGA
>PGTJ01000642.1 GCA_002794515.1 Phototrophicales bacterium | reverse complement strand
GGGATATGTGGGATTGTTGGTGTTTCGCGGCTTCATCAGGTTTATGTCGAAGAGATTTACCCACCCGATGACGCAATTGCCTATCATATCATCATGCCCAATGGCGCGGTGCATCAGACCAACCCACAAACACCATTCAATCTATCCCAAACCCTCATCACCCCCTCTGTCCATCCCGATACGACTGCACTCAATTATCATGGCGGGCGGTTGCGTGGAATGCGCGAAATTGAACATCTCAGCGATTGGGCGCAACCCCTAAGCATAATGGATAAGATGGTCATCATCCGCATGTTAGGCTTGACGATTCATGCCATGCAGTTGTTTGGCATCGCCTATAGCACCGTGTTGTCATCAGCAACATTGCGTGACGATTGGTTTGTGGTGTGTCGGCGAATTGCCTTAGCGATTGCCCTGCCCCATATTCAATACGACAAAGACGGATTGCCTTACGATTACGACACACACATCTTCCAAACGGCACATCTATATCATGTATCGCACGAAAATGCGTCCCCTGTCAGCGAGTGGGTGACGGGCATTGGCGGGACGGTCTTGCATCATGTTTATGATTGTGTGGTTTATGAAGATAAATTATACCTGTCATCGGGTGGTGGCAATGACCAAAAAAACACCATTCATCAATGGTCTATAGAATATCCTACCCAAAAGGGGTAAGATGTTGGGCATGATACATCGGTGAATAGGAATTTTTT